>JAHWLA010000115.1 GCA_019347595.1 Actinomycetota bacterium | reverse complement strand
GACGTCGTCGCGGCTGAAGCCGAACGTCATCTGGGTGAGGTCGTTGGTGCCGAAGCTGAAGAAGTCGGCCTCCTCGGCGATCTCGTCGGCCCGAATGGCGGCTCGGGGCGTCTCCACCATGGTGCCGATGGTGACGTCGATGGGCTTCTTCACGCCCTTGGTGGCCTCGGCGATGGCCTCCTCCACCCACGACCGGGCCAGGGCCAGCTCCTCCCGGGTGACGGTCAGGGGGATCATCACCTCGACCACCGGCTTGCCGCCCTTCTTCACCCGGGCGGCGGCCGCCTCCATGAGGGCGCGCACCTGCATGGCGTAGAGGCCGGGCTTGATGACGCCGAGGCGGACGCCGCGGGTGCCGAGCATGGGGTTCATCTCGTGCCACGAGCGGGCGGCCTCGTACAGGCGGCGCTCCTGGGGAGTGAGGCCGGTGGTGGCCTCCTTGATCGCCAGCTCCTCGGTGTGGGGCAGGAACTCGTGCAGCGGCGGATCGAGCAGGCGCACGGTGACGGGCAGGCCGTCCATGGCCTCGAGGATCTCCTCGAAGTCGGCCTTCTGGGCCTGGCGCAGCGTCTCGAGGGCGGCCGTCTCCTGCTCCGGCGTGTCGGCCAGGATCATGGCCCGCACGATGGGCAGCCGGTCCTCGCCGAGGAACATGTGCTCGGTGCGGCACAGGCCTATGCCCTCGGCGCCGAACTGGCGGGCGTTGGCGGCGTCGGGGCCGTTGTCGGCGTTGGCCCGCACGGCCATCTTGCCCTTGCGGATGGCGTCGGCCCAGGTGAGGACTGTCTCGAAGTGCGCCGGGGGCTTGCCGCTCACGACCTCGACGGCACCCAGCACGATCTCGCCCGTGGTGCCGTCGAGCGAGATGGTCTCGCCCTCCTTGACGGTGATGCCGCCGGTGGTGAACTCCTTGCCCTTGATCTTCACCGCCTCGGCGCCCACCACGGCGGGCTTGCCCCACCCGCGGGCGACGACGGCGGCGTGGCTGACCAGGCCGCCGCGGGCGGTGAGGATGCCCTCGGCGACAATCATGCCGTGCACGTCCTCGGGGCTCGTCTCGTTGCGGACGAGGACCACCTTCTCGCCCCGGTCGGCGGCGTCGGCGGCGTCGTCGGCGGTGAAGTAGACGCGGCCCACCGCGGCGCCTGGCGAGGCACCCAGGCCCTTGGCGATGACCGTCACGTCGGTGGTGGCGAACTGCGGGTGCAGCACCTGCTCCAAGTGCTCGGCGGTGACCCGCTGGACGGCCTCGGCCTTGGTGATCTTCCACTTGCGGCCGGTTGTCATCTCCACGGCCATGCGCAGGGCGGCCACGCCGGTGCGCTTGCCCACCCGGGTCTGGAGCATCCAGAGCTTGCCCTGGTCGATAGTGAACTCGGTGTCGCACATGTCGCGGTAGTGCTTCTCGAGCCGGTCGAAGATGGCGAGCAGCTCCTTGTAGATCTTCGGCCAGCGGGCTTCGAGGGCCGACAGCGGCTCGGTGTTGCGGATTCCGGCCACTACGTCCTCGCCTTGGGCGTTGACGAGGAAGTCGCCGTAGGCGCCCGCTGCGCCGGTGGCGGGGTCGCGGGTGAAGCCCACGCCCGTGCCGCTGTTGTCGTCGCGGTTGCCGAACACCATGGCCTGCACGTTGACGGCGGTGCCCAGATCGTGGCTGATCTTCTCGCGCACCCGGTAGGCGATGGCCCGGGGGCCGTTCCACGAGGCGAACACGGCCTCGATGGCGCCGCGAAGCTGGTCGACCGGCTCCTGGGGGAAGGGCTTGCCGGTGTGGCGGTAGACCACGTCCTTGTAGCGCAGGCAGAGCCGGCGCAGCGTGTCCGGTGTGATGTCGGCATCGGCCGTCACGCCGTCCCACTCCTTGGCCGTATCGAGCAGGCGGTCGAACTCCTCGCCCTCGATGTCGAGCACGATGCGGCCGTACATGGCGATGAAGCGGCGGTAGGAGTCGTAGGCGAAGCGCTCGTCGCTGGTCTGCTTGACCAGGCCCTCGACCGACTCGTCGTTGAGGCCCAGGTTCAAGACGGTGTCCATCATCCCGGGCATGGAGAACTTGGCGCCCGAGCGCACGGAGACAAGCAGCGGGTCGGCCGGGTCGCCCAGCCTCTTGCCCATCTGCTTCTCCAACTTCTTGACGGCCTTGGCCACCTCGTCGGTGAGCCCGCCCGGCCAGCCGCCCGCCATGTAGTCGCGGCAGGCATCGGTCGAGATGGTGAAGCCGGGCGGCACCGGGAGCCCGAGTACCGAGGTCATCTCCGCCAGGTTGGCGCCCTTGCCTCCAAGCAGGTCCTTGAGGCTCATGGGCGGCTTGCGATGCTTGTGGTCGAAGGCGAAGACATACGTCATGGCGGTGGAGCCTAGTGAGCGCGCCGCCGGGCGCGTCCGGCCGTGCGGGCTCGGCGACCCGCCCGTTCCGGAGGCAGGGCGTACGGCGTGGCGGGCATGCCTGCCTCCGGAAGGACGACGCCCTCGCGGTGGGGTCGGCAGCGGTGGTTCAGCGCAGTGTCATGGCGATGCCGAAGAGGGCGACGCTTGTGGACATGAGGCCCAAGGCGTGCAACCGGATGGTGTTGTGGAACTCCTTGGCCGTGACGAAGGTGTCCATCTTCTCGTTGAGCGCCGCGAAGCGGATCTCTGTCTTCTCGTCGAGCGCCGCGAAGCGGATCTCTGTCTTCTCCTCGAAGGCGTCGAAGCGAGCGTCGATCTTCTCGCGGAGGTCATCGACAGCCCGTGTGACGTCCTCCTTCATGGCCAACTTGTCCCAGGGATACGGAGGGAGGTGCTCCATGAGCGTGGTGGCCTCCTCGTCACCCAGCGTCTCTTCCAGTTTTCTGTGCAAGCGGTACCGACGTTCCTCGGTCATCCGGCATTCCTCGTGTCGGGTGGTGGTCTGCGAGGGGAACGCACAGCTCCCGAGTCGCCCGTGCGCCCACGGGCATGGTGATGATTATAGGTATCGCAGGCGCGAAGGGGAAGAGGGAATTTCGGCAAGCAGCTTGGCCGACCGGGCGCCGCTCAGGACAGAGGGTTTTCCAGCAACCGCACCAGCCGCTTGGGGGCGGTGATGCGGTACGCCGTCTCCACCAGCTCGGCCACCTCGTCCCAGTCGTCGACCAGGTCGAAGCGGACGCCGATCCAGCCGTAGCGGGCCACGAACGGCGGCGGCGTGTACCAGGGCCGCTGCACCAGCGCGGGCCGCTCGTCCTTGTCGGCCCGGCACGCCAGCCCGCCGTCGTCCAGTCCCAGGAACGAGCGCTTCCCGACCAGAAGTGTGCGGTTGCCGCGCCAGTCGACCTCGACCACCTCGGGCAGCCGGACGAGCACGGCCTCCACCCGACGCACCCCGACGCCCCCCGCCCGGCTCACGCTGTGAGGCGGCCTCGCAGCTCGTCGACCAGCGAGTCGATGGGCACGCGCACCTGCTCCAGCGAGTCGCGGTCGCGGATGGTGACGGCTCGGTCCTCCAACGACTCGAAGTCGACGGTGACGCAGAACGGCGTGCCGATCTCGTCCTGCCGGCGATAGCGGCGGCCGATGGACTGGGTCTCGTCGTAGTCGCACATCCAGTGGGGCTGGAGCAGCGACAGCACCTCGCGAGCCACCGGGGTGAGCGTGTCCTTCTTGGACAGCGGCAGCACTGCGACCTTGTAGGGCGCCAGCCGGTGGTGCAGGCGCAGCACCGACCGCTTCTCGCCGCCCACCTCGTCCTCCGCGTAGGCGGCGATCAGGAACGCCATCATCGTGCGCGTGGCGCCCGCGGCGGGCTCGATGACGTGGGGCACGTACCGCTCCCCCGCCGCCTGGTCGAAGTACTCCAGCCGCTCGCCGCTGGCGGCGGCGTGGGCGTTGAGGTCGAAGTCGGTGCGGTTGGCGATGCCCTCGAGCTCGCCCCAGCCCCACGGGTAGAGGAACTCCACGTCGGCCGTGCCCGCCGAGTAGTGCGAGAGCTCCTCGGCCTCGTGGTGGCGCAGCCGCAGCATGTCGGCGGGCATGCCGAGGTCCTGGTACCAGCGCATGCGCTCATCGCACCAGTACTCGAACCACTTCGCCCCCTCGTCGGGCGGCACGAAGAACTCCATCTCCATCTGCTCGAACTCGCGGGTGCGGAAGACGAAGTTGCCGGGGGTGATCTCGTTGCGGAACGACTTGCCCATCTGGGCGATGCCGAACGGCGGCTTCTTACGCGACGTCTGGAGCACCTGCATGAAGTTCACGAACATGCCCTGCGCGGTCTCGGGACGGAGGTACGCCACGTTGGCCGAGTCCTCTACCGGCCCGACGTAGGTCTTGAACATCAGGTTGAAGGCGCGCGCCTCGGTGAACGTTCCTGTCCCGCCGCAGCTCGGGCACGTTGTGGGATCGTCGAGCTGGTCCTCGCGGAACCGCTCCTTGCACTTCTTGCAGTCGACCAGCGGGTCGGTGAAGTTCTCCAGGTGGCCGCTGGCCTCCCAGATGCGCGGCGACGACAGGATGGCGGCGTCGATGCCCACGACGTCGTCGCGCAGTTGCACCATGGCCCGCCACCACGCCTCCTTGACGTTGCGGAGCATGAGGACGCCCAACGGCCCGTAGTCGTAGGTCGACCGGAACCCGCCGTAGATCTCCGCGCTGGGGAAGACGAAGCCGCGGCGCTTGCACAGGTTCACGACCTGTTCCATGAGGGTGGGGTCCGACGACGACATGGCCGCCGAGGTTACAGGCGCAACCCCGGCGCCGTTCGGGCCGTCGCGCCTACGCCCGCCAGTCGCCGACGCCCCCGATGCGCTCGACGGTGGTGCGGGCGACCACGCCGGAAGGGGGGTCGTCCATGGGCGGGAAGCGCACGTCCGGGCCGAGGTAGACGTGGGCCAGCCGCTGGAGCAGGTCCGCCGCACCGCCCTCCTGCAGGCGGGCCGTGCCGTGCACCACCAGGTACTCGCGCAACCCCATGGCGTTGGTGACATCGCTTTCGATCGACACCGCCACGCGGGGGTCGCGGGCGATGTTGCGCACCTTCTGCTGGCCCGGGTCGAGGTGGCCCGAGACGATCTCGTCGCCGTCGTGCCCGACCCACCCCACCGCCCCCGGCGGCCACCGTTCGGGGTTTCGGGGGACCCTGTGGGCCAGGCCCGCCGACTCGCCCAGCCCCCCCCCTCCTCCCGAACGCGACCTGGGAGCCGCGCACCCCCCCCCCCGCCCGGCGCGCTCGTTACGGATGTGCGCACCCTGGTGCGCATTTCCGTAACGAGAACGGCGGGTCAGCGGGGGGCGGGGGTCAGCGGGGGGCCGCGGGGGCGGCCAGCAGGGCGTCGCCCCGCAGGTCGGTGGTCGACCACGTCGGGTCGAGCCCGGGCGCGGTGAGCCGCACCGGGCCGTCGACGTCGTCGTGCGGGGTGAGCTCCCACAACAGTGCGGGCCGCTCCCCGTGCCACCGGACGGCGAACGAGAGGCGGCCGTGGTGGGTGGGCGCGTCGTGCACCTCGATCCCCTGCCCCACCCACGAGTCGGGCAGCATCGAGCACAGCGCCAAGCCGTCGTCGACCTCGCGCACGAGCAGGTCGCGCACGAACGACAGGAAGTCGGCGGCGGCCCAGCCGTGGTGCCCGTCGCCCATGCACCCGCTCCCGAGTTGGGGGTGAATGGCCTCGGGCCACGTGAACGTCGGCGTCGCCGCTTCCAGCATCCAGCTCAACCGGTCCAGCGCCCGCCGGTCCCCCTGGGCAAGCTCGACCGATGCGAGTTGCAACGTGAGGTACGTACCGAGGCCCGTGTGCGAGATGCCCTGGAAGAAGGCGTGGTCGATGGAGAAGCGGTCGCGGGCCAAGGCCAGCGTGGCCTCGACGGCGGGGTCGGTCGGCGACAGCAGGCCGAGGGGATGGCACGCCACCAACGAGCCCACGACGCCGGGGTCCATGCGCCGGCGCGGCCCGGCGGGCATCGCCGCAGTGCCGAGGCGCTCGCCCACCTCGGCCAAGGAGTCGCGGAGGGCGCCGCGAAGCGAGCTGGCCCACCCCTCCGCCTGCGCGGCCGCCGCGTGCTGTCCGGCGAGGCGCAGGAGCAGGGCGCCGTCGAGCAGCCCCCGCAGCGACCAGAACGAGTCCCAGTAGTAGAAGTCGAACGGCCCGAGGTGCTCGGCCGAGATGGAGGCGGGCATGAGCCCGCGCAGCACGCTGTCGGCCCGCCGGCGCTTCGAGTGCCGCTTGCGCTCGATCCACTGCACGGCGGAGGCCACGGCGTCGAAGTCGATGCACGAGGTGTCGCGGGTGAGTCGCCAGTGCTCGGCCATGGCATAGAGGGCAGCGCCGTTGGCGTCCCACTCCTGGCGCTGGGAGAAGAAGAACCCGTCGGCCTTCTGCCGGTCCGGGAAGTGGCCGATGACCTCGGCCGCCTCGCCGGAGAAGCCGTAGCGGTCGAGCGCGGCGAGCATGTAGGCGGCGTCGCGGAACCAGAAGCGGTGGTAGGTGTACGGCCCCGGCGTGATATCGGCGCCGTCGTGGAACAGGAGCATGTAGCGCCGATTGGCGGCCACCGCCTCGGCCAACCGCCCCTCGGGCAGCTCGAGGCGCATGCCTCGTGCCGACTGCGCCGCCCACCCGCGCACCACCGTGTCGCTGGACGGGAGCACGGCGGGGAGCTCGGGGAGCCGCTCCACGCGACGGCGAGCCACCCCCTTCCGACGGGTGCGCCGCTCGGCGGCCAGCGGCACCGCCACGCGCAGCACCGCCGTGTGCGGGAGCGGGAACAGGAACGCAGCCTGGGCCAGGCCCACCTCGCACCGCAACGGGTCGGGCAGCGACGAGCCCGCGTTCCCCGCGGTGACCACGTGGGCCGAGTCGCCGTCGTGGAACGTCGAGCCCGCCATGCGAGCGGGCGGCTTGGGGAACAGCAGCGCGGGCCGCCCGTCGACCGTGACGGCGTGGTCGACCAGGCGGATGCGCTCCACGATCGCCAGCCCCTCGGGGTTGTACGGCCGGACCGCCAGCGCCACGGCGAACGGCACCGGCGAGCGGTTCTCGATCTCCACGATGACGAGCTCCTCGGCGCCCGGGACGGCGTACACCCGCTGTGCGGCGTCGCCGCCCGGCACCCGCATGAGCGTCTCCACCACGGGCGTCGAGCCCACCAACTGCTGCCGTACGCCCGCCTCGCGCGACGGGAAGTGCCAGCGGTCGTCGGCGCCGATCCACCAGTCGAGCGACCACCCGTCGAACCACGGCGTGACCAGGCCGCGGGGATCGACGATGGCCTCACGCGCCGAACCCACGTTGCCCACCATCGTCCAGTTGCGCCCGGTGACGTTGGTGAGCACGGGCAGGTGGCCACGGGGCACGAAGGCGGGCGACCGGGGGTCGAGCTGGCGTTCGAGCCAGTGGGGCCACACCCAGTCGACGCCGAGTTGGGCGGCCGCTCGCGTCCGCACCGCACGGAACACGGTGCGGGCGCCCACCGGGAGCAGCTCGCCCGGCATCTCGACCTCGACCGTCTCGCCGAGCCGTTGGAACGTCGAGAGGTGGTGGACGATGTCGTCGGTGATCCGCAGTCGGCCCATGGCGCGACGAAGCGCCCAACTCTTGATGCTCACGACGTCCTCATCCGAGCCCGTGCAACTCCGGCTTCGCCTCCCGGCGCATGAGCGCAGGGATCACCTCGGCGGCCTTGCGCCCCTCGTAGAGCACGGCGACGACCTGCTCGGCGATCGGCATCTCGACGCCGACGCGGTCGGCCAGGTCGACCACGGCGCGCGAGGTCTTCACGCCCTCGGCCACCATGTTCATCTCGGCCGTTATCTCCTCGATGGTGCGGCCCTTGCCCAACTGCTCCCCCACATGGCGATTGCGGCTCTGCCGGCTGATGCACGTGGCGACGAGGTCGCCCATGCCCGCCAAGCCCGAGAACGTCATGGGCTGCCCGCCCAGGGCCACGCCCAACCGCGTGAGCTCGGCCAGCCCCCGCGTGATGAGCGCCGCGCGCGTGTTGTCGCCGAACCCCATGCCGTCGGCCATCCCCGAGGCGATGGCCATGACGTTCTTGAGGGCGCCCGCCACCTCGCAGCCCACCACGTCGGGATTGGTGTAGACGCGGAACACCTCCGTCGACAGCAGTTGCTGGAGCTCGCTCGACAGCGCCTCGTCGGTGGTGGCGACCACGCTGGCCGCGGGCTGGCCCGCCACGATCTCCTTGGCGAGATTGGGCCCGGTGAGGACGCCGGTCGGGCGTCCCGGCACAACGTCGACGACCACCTCGGTCATGCGTTTCAGCGTCTGCTGCTCGACGCCCTTCGCCAGCGACAGCACCGGTACGCCCGCTCCGAGGAAGGGTGCAGCCGAGGTCAGGATGTCGCGGAAGCCGTGCGACGGGACACCCATGACGACCACGTCGGCATCGACGACCGCCTCTTCCAACGAGCAGGTACCGGCCAGCGAGGGAGGCAAGCGGACGTCGGGGAGGTAGGCGGTGTTGCAGTGACGGATGGCGATGTCGGCGGCCAGCTCCGGCCGGCGCGCCCACAGGGCGGTCGGCGTGCGCGAGGCGGCGATAGCGGCCACCGCCGTGCCCCACGACCCCGCGCCGATGACGGCCACTCGCGTCCCCACGGCGTTCACCCTACGCCGCCGTAGACTTCCGCCGTGGCCCTCTCCGCGGCCGTGCTCGTACCGGTCAAGGCATTCCATCGGGCCAAGGTCCGCCTG
>JAHWLA010000114.1 GCA_019347595.1 Actinomycetota bacterium | reverse complement strand
GACCCGGGAGGAGATCGCGGCGCGCGTCATGCGGGTGCTGGAACGGCTGGCGGCGTCCGAGCACGAAGGCGCCGTCCTGGTGGTGACCCACGGCGGCGTCATCCATCTGGTGCAGGACCACCTGGGCTGTGACACCGTGCGCATGGGCAACCTGTGCGGGCGCTGGCTGGAGGTCGGGTTGTTGCCCGGCGAGGCCGTGCTGACGCCCGACGAGGACGCCCCCGCGAGCATCGCCCTGTAGGGCGGCGGGCTGTGGCAACGTCGCCGGCGGTATGGAGCAGTTGACGCTGGAGGACGCTCGCGTGCCCGACGTGCGGGTGGAGGTCGTGCGCAGCAGCAAGCGGCGCAAGACGATCTCGGCGCGCGAGGTCGACGGCGTGATCCGCGTGAGCATCCCCGCCACCATGAGCAAGGCCGACGAGGCCAAGTGGGTCGACGAGATGGTGCGGCGGGTGCGGCGCAAGACGTCGTCGTCGGCCGTCGACCTGGAGGCCCGGGCCGCCGTGTTGGCGTCGCGCTACCGGCTCCCGCGGCCCGACAGCATCCGGTGGGTGGGCAACCAGGGGTCGCGCTGGGGGTCGTGCACGCCCGTCGACCGGGCCATCCGTATCTCCGACCGCCTGGCCGACTTCCCGCCGTGGGTCCTCGACTACGTGCTCGTGCACGAGCTGGCCCACTTGGAGGTGGCGGCCCACGACGCCCGCTTCTACGCGTTGGTCGACCGGTACCCCAAGGCGGAGCGCGCCATCGGCTACCTGATGGCCAAGGGCCTCGACGAGTAACCGCCAACTTCGCCGTTCTGGTCCGTAGATCCGGCGCCCCAGCGCCGGATCTACGGACCAGAACGAGGGGCGTCAGGGCGATGTGGGGGAGGCGGCGCGCCAGGCCGCTTCCAGGTGGCCCAGCTCGGTGCAGGGCGGGCCGTCCTTGCGGTACTCGGCCAGGATGCCCCGCCAGTTGTTGGTGGCATGCAGCCGGCCGAGCAGGGCGCTGACGCCCCACACCACCCGGTCGAGGATGACGTAGGAGGTCGGCATGTTGAGCGTCTGGATGAGCCTGCCGTAGCGGCCCTGGATGTCGATCACCGTCTGCAGCGCCTTGGCCGTCCAGTCTTTGGTGTAGGTGAAGCTGTCGACCAGGAAGGGCTCGTAGGGGCCGCGGATGTACTGGAACACGTAGTCGGGGTCGAAGCCGTGGTTCTCGGGGAGGAAGCCCGCCTTGGTGGCCAGCTCGACGGCGCCGGGGGCGTCGCCCGCCAGGATGGCGTCGAGCACGGGCGTGAGGCGGTCGAACTCGCCGGGCGACCAGCGCTTGACCAGCCCGAAGTCGAAGAACCACACCGAGCCGTCGGCGCCGAACTTGTAGTTGCCGGGGTGCGGGTCGCCGTTGAACACGCCGAAGCGGTGGATCGAGCCCTGGGCGAAGCGCATGAGGATCTCGCCCGCCCGGTCCTTCTGGGCCTGGGTGGCCGTGTCCACGAAGTCGGCCCAGCGCTGCCCGTCGACCCACTCGCTGGTGAGCACCCGCTGGGCGCTGCGCTCCGGGATCACCTTGGGGATGCGGATGAACGGGTGGCCGTCGTAGCGGGCGGCGAACTCCGACTGGCAACGCGCCTCCAGCCGGTAGTCGAGCTCGTCGGCCATGCGGGCCCGGAGCTCGTCGACCAAGGCCTTCACGTCGAGGTTCTTGAGGGCGAAGGAGGCGAACAGGCCGTAGAGCACCTCGGCGTTGTCGAGGTCGCTTTTGATGGCCTTGTCGACGCCCGGGTATTGCACCTTCACCGCCACGATGCGGCCGTCGGGCATGACGGCGCGGTGCACTTGGCCGATGGAGGCGGCCGCCATAGGCACCGGGTCCCAGTCGAGGAAGAGCTGGTCGGGCTCGGCCCCCAACTCGTCGCGGATCACCTGCTCGGCCAGGCTGGGCGCCATGGGCGGGACGTCGGCCTGGAGGGTCGCCAACGCCTCTTGCGCCTCGGGCGGCAGGCCGTCGGCGATGAACGACAGCATCTGGCCCGCCTTCATGATGGCGCCCTTCATTCCGCCGAGGACCTCGGCGACGTCCTCGGCCGTCCTGATGGCGAACTGCTCCTCCAGCTTGCGCCGCTGCTCGCGGGTGGCGTTACGACCGCGGACGCGGAGGACGGCGAAGTGGGCCGTGCGCCGGACGGTGAGCCGCCACACCCGGGCCTGGCGTTCGAGGCGGTGGCGCCGGTCGGAGTCTCGCAGGACGACCGCTGCCGCGCCGCCTGCCGCCACGGCTGCCGCGCCGGCCAGGGTGAGGGGCAGCCGCGAGCGCACCGGGTGGGCCGTCTACTCGCGCGACCCGGTGGCCCGGGCCTCGCGTTCGGCAACGGCCTGGTCCTCGAGGCAGAAGCGGGCGGCGGGAACGGCCTCCAGGCGGGCGTCGTCGATGGGCTTGCCGCAGGCTTCACAGGTGCCGTAGGTGCCGTCGTCGAGACGGCGGATGGCGTGCTCGATGTCGGCCAACTCGGCTTCCACGTTCTCCAGGATCGACAGGTCGCGCTCGCGATTGAACGTCTCCGTGCCGACGTCGGCCTGGTGCTGGTCGACCGAAGAGAGCTCGCCGAGGCTGGCCTCCTCTGACTCGGCGTTGAGATCGTCGAAACCCTGGCGGAGCGATTCGAGCCGGTCGCGCTCTTCGGTCAGACGGGTGCGGGCGTCGTCGGCGTCCATGGCGGTCATCATAGGAACCTCGGCGTTCGTCCACTGCGGCGCCGGTCAGCCTTCCCGCCCGGGCAGGGTGGGTAACCGCCCTCCCGGTAGGCTCGCCCCTGTCGGGCCGCTAGCTCATCCGGTAGAGCAGGGGACTTTTAATCCCAAGGTGCAGGGTTCGAGACCCTGGCGGCCCACCCCGAGACGCGTCAGCCAGACATTGTTGCACGATGTCGTCGCGCTTTGTCATCCGAATGACAACGGATAACACGGCCGGCATTTCCAGCATCGGTAACGGTGGCCCGGCGCCGAATGACACCCGTCCCCCATTCGGATGTCACAGAAAAGGGGCGGCGACGATCAGGATCGAATACAGTTATGCCGAGGGGCATTCGGGAGCGTCTTCACCACCTGCAGGCGGCCGAATCGGAGACACATGGCGATCCGGGCGAGAGCCGACAATCTGTCACTCGACTATCCGGAGCCCGGTGCGGTCGCGCCGCGGGTCGAGTTCGCCGAGGTGTGGGCGCATCGCGAGGTGCTGCGGCAGGCATGCGTCCGCCTGACCGGCGACAGGGCGCGGGCCGAGGACCTGGTGCAGGACACGTTCGTGAGCGCCCTCAGGTCGAGAGACCGCCTCGAGCGCCGAGCCTCGCTCGGCCCGTGGCTCGCCACGGTGGCCCGCCGGCGCAGTATCGACGAGATCCGTGGGCGCCAGCGGGTCGCCGTGGTCGCCACACCCCCCGAGTCGTACACCTCGTACGGCAACGACCCGGCCGAGCATGTGCTCAACCAGGAACTCGGCGCCCAGTTGCGGGCCGCCGTCGACACGCTGACGAATCGCGAGCGCCAGCTCCTGCTGCGCCAGGCGACCTACGGCATGTCGCTGGCCGAGTTGGCGGCCGAGGAACGCACGAGCGTCGCCTCGGTGCGCTCCGTGCTGGCCCGGGCCCGTCACAAGCTGCGGATGGCGCTCGAACGCAACGGCGCCCTCGGCGTGCTCCCGCTGCCGCGGGTGCTGCTGTCGGCGCGGGAGAAGGTCGCCCGTTGGATGGTGCAGTTCGAGTCGTCGCTGCCCGCGTTGACCGGGGCGGGCGTCCATGTGGGCAACGTGGTGGTCGCCGTCGTCGCCGCCATCGTCACCATGTTCGGCGGCATGGCGGCGCCGGTCGGCGGGGACAGCATCGCCCTGGTCGGCTACGGCGGCTCGCCGACCACCGTCGGCGACGCGCCGGGGCGTGCCGGCGGCGAGCGCCGCGCCGGCGGCGGGCAGCCGGGGGCGACCGATGTCCGCCATGCCGACCGCGAGGCGACCGCGGCGGCGCCGACGACAAGCACCATGCCGGGCTTCGGAGCGGTCCCCCTCCCGAGCCTGCCCGACGACGGCAACCACACCACGGCGGATGCCTCCTTCGACGACATCAGCAGTTCGGAAGACGGGCGATACGTCTTCGCGGCCGGCAGGAACAAGTCCGGGTTCGCGACGATCTTCCGCTCCTCCGACTTCGGCGCCACCTGGACACGCGTGCAAGCCAACGGCGTCTTGACCACGGGGCGCGTCCTCGTCCCGCCGACGTACCCGGCCCAGCCGACACTGTTCGTCGTGAATACCCATGCCCTCTGGCGCTCCGACAACGACGGTGTCGACTTCTTTGCCGTGGCACCCGCCAACGGAGGCGCGGCGTTCTCCCCGGACTACGCCTCTGGCGACGACCGCGTGTTCGTTGCCGGCTCCCCGGTGCTCGAATACTCGGTGGCGTCACGCCTGACGAACGTGCTGACATCGACCGTCGGCAAGCCGTCCTTCAGCGATGTCGTGGTGGCGTCGACGTTCTCCAGCGACGAGGCCCTCATCCTGGGTGGCACCGTAACCGACCTCACGGGCACCCGGTTTGCGGCGGTCTATCGCTGCACCCCCAGCTCGTGCAGCCCGCCGGTCAAGCTGCCCGACCGGTGGCAAGTGCCCGACCTGCGGCGGCTCACAGACGGGCGAATCGCGGCGCTGACCCAGTACGGCGTGTACTTCTCGCACGACGACGGGATGTCGTTCTCGGCGATGCGCTCGCCGGTCCCCGACGGGGTGCACCAGGCGGTGAGTGATGGGCCGTCTGGCGACTTGGTGCTGGGCGTCTCACGACAGAATGCGACGACCGGCGTCTACATCTCGGGTGACGACGGCGCCACGTGGACGGCCGTGGGCTTCGGCGGGCCGGTCGAGGGCGGCACCTCCGACGTGCTGGTCCTGCCGACGACCGGAGCGATCGTGGCGGCGCCCATGCGAAGCCGAGGCGTCACCTGCTCCACCGACAGCGGCGCCACGTGGAAGCCACACTGCTAGCTGCCCGATGTGGGAGGCAGCGGAGCCGTGGCGACGAACTCGAGCACGCCGCACCATGTTGCCGTCATCGACCCACTGAGGGGGCACGCGGTCGAGGAGGCGACGTCCTGCACGAATTGGCCGCCGGCAACAAACCTCGGGTCGTCGTCGACAGCGCTTAGCGAGATCGCCGCGCCCCCTTTCGAGACGGCCGTGATGGCCGAGGCGTCAATGGCGAACTTTCCCGGTGACACCTCGAACCGCACGTCACCAGCGGCCACCCCGGCGAGGCACGTCCAGCTTGTGACGTCGACGGGAAAGTCGACTGATCCCGTCACTGTGATCGGGACATTGGACTGGCCGTTTACCACGCACATACCGCCGCCCGTGATCGTGAGTGTTGTGCGGGGCGTCGGCGGCACCGATGTGGCGGGCAGCAGGGCGTAGGTTCCGGACACGTCGAGCACCACCGTGCACACCCCCACGGCGGCGCCTACTGCCGCCGATGGCGGCGCTGTCACCACCGACCACGGCGCCATTACCAGCGCAGCGATCGCCACCCGATGACGACGCAGGCGTTTCGCCGTTCCTGATTGTTGGTTTCCCGCCAAACGTTCCATGCCGTTTATACGGTGGAGGAGGCGAAACGTCTCGCTATTCGTGTGCACACACGGCAAACGTGTCGGGACGTATTCGTCCCCTCATTTGCGCCAAAAGACGCCCGGGTGACACGCATGTCACCCGGGCGACGGGAGCGGCCGAGCGAGGCGGAAAGCGCTCCTCGGCGCGCCGCCCCGTAGTGTTCGCGGCGTGAGCCAACCCCCGCCTTCCTCCGTCCACCCGACCACGGGCGTCGTCGTCACCGGCGCCGGCTCCGGTATCGGCCGGGCCACCTGCTTCGCCGTTGCCGAGGCGGGACGGCCGGTGGCGGCCTGGGACATCAACGGCGACGGCGCCGAGGAGACGGCGGCTCGCTGCCGCGACGACTACGGCGTCGAGGCCATCGCCTGCAGCGTGGACGTCCGCGACGCCGCTTCCATCGCCGCCGCCACGGACGCCACCACCCAGGCGCTCCCGACGATCGGCGGAGTCGTGCACGCCGCAGGCGTGGCGGGTCCCATGCCGCTCGACTTCCTCGACGAGGAGTCGTGGGACGCCGTCCTCGACGTCAACCTGCGAGGCGAGGCGTTCGTGGTGCGCGCCCTCCTCCCCGCCCTCAAGGCCGCCAACCCGGGGTCGGCGGTTGTCGGTATCGCCTCGGTGGAGGCGATCATCGGTAACGGCATGGTTCCTGCCTACTGCTCCTCGAAATCGGGAGTGCTCGGCCTCACCCGCTCCATGGCCCACCGCCTCGGTGTCGACGGCATCCGGTGCAATGCCGTGTGCCCGGGCGCCGTCGACACGCCCATGCTGGCCCCCCTTCTTGCCGTCCCGCAGGCGCGGGATAACATCGAAAAGCGGGTGCCGCTGGGCCGCGTGGCCGACCCTATGGAGATCGCCACGGTCGTCCGCTTTCTGCTGTCGGACGACGCCCGCTACGTCAGCGGCGCCGCCATCGTGGTCGACGGCGGCATGACAGCCGTCCTCTGAAAACCCCCGAACTGTGCACGGGGGTCAGTTCCAGGCGGTCACCACGCGGGCGAGCTCCTCGCCCTTGTCCTCCTGGAGGAAGTGGCCGCCGCCCTCAATGGTGGTGTGCGGCTGGCCCGCTGTCCCCGGCACCCGTTCCAGGAACACGCGCTCGCCCCCCTTGGTGATGGGGTCGTTGTCGCTGAAGGCACAGAGGAACGGCTTCTCCCACGTCGTCAGCACCTCCCACGCCGCCCGGTTGGCGGACGCCGCCGGGTCGTCCGGTGCGGCGGGCACGAGAACGGGGAACTGCCGGGCGGCCTCCTTGAACGCCTCGTCGGGGAACGGGGCGTCGTAGGCAGCGATCACCTCGTCCGACACGGGCATCGCGCACCCGCCTGCGACGATCCGGCCCGCCGGGAACACGGGCACGTCCTGCGAGAACTGGCGCCACGCCATGAATGCCTCGCCCAGCCGCTGGTCGCCGGTCGGCAAGCCGGTGTTGGCGGCGACGATCCGGGCGAAGCGGTCCTCGTGCTCCGCTGCCAGCCGCAGCCCGATCAGGCCGCCCCAGTCCTGGCCCACCAGCGTGATACCGCGCAGGTCGAGCCCCTCGATGATCGCCGAGCGCATCCAGGCCACGTGGCGCTCGTACGTGTAGTCGTGACGAGACGCGGGCTTGTCCGACCGGCCGAAGCCGACCAGATCGGGCGCCACCACGCGGAACCCGGCGTCGACCAACGGCGGGATCATCTTGCGGTAGAGATAGGACCACGACGGCTCCCCGTGGAGCAGCAGCACCACGTCGCCCGTCCCCTCGTCGACGTAGTGCACGCGCAGCCCGTCGTCGGTCTCCAGGTACCGGGGGGTGAAGTCGTAACCGGGGAGCCCGACGAAGCGCTCGTCCGGCGTGCGTAGCAGGTCCACGCCGGTCAGCCGCTCAGCGGGGCGATGACCCGCTCGCCGAAGTCGGCCAACTGTGTGCGCAAGGTCTCCACGTCCCAGCCGAGGGGCGGGATCACCAACCGGGACACGCCGAGGTCGGCGTAGCGCTTGGCCCCCTCCACGTCCATGGCGCCGCCCGCGGTGACCTCGATGGCGTCGGGGTCGCGGCCGGCGTCGACGGCGGCCTTGCGCATGACGTCGAGCAACCCGGGCAGCTTCTCGAAGCTGCCTTGCGCCGGGAAGAACCCGTCGCCCAGCCGGCCCGCTCGGCGCGCCGCCGCCTCGGTGTGGCCGCCCACCACGATGGGCGGGCCGCCGGCCTGCGCCGGCTTGGGCCGCGACTGCACCGCCGGGAACGACGTGAACCGTCCCTCGTGGGACGACGGACCCTCGGACCACAGTGCGCGCAGCACCTCGATGTGGTCGTCGGTACGCGCCGCCCGCTCGTCGAAGGGCACGCCGATGGCCTCGAACTCCTCGCGGAGCCACCCCACGCCCACCCCCAGCAGCACGCGTCCGCCGGTCAGCCGGTCGAGCGTCGCCACCTCCTTGGCCAGCACCACGGGGTTGCGCTGCGGGAGGATCAGGATGCCGGTGGCCAGGTTGATGCGCGTGGTGTGGGCGCCCACCCACGCCAGCCACACCAGCGGGTCGGGGATGTCGACCTCCTCCCCACCCGGCATGCGGCCGTCGCGTGAGTACGGGTACTGCGACTCGTACCCGACGGGGACCACGACGTGCTCCACGGTCCAGAGCGACTCGAAGCCCGCCTCCTCGGCCAGTTGCGCCAACGCCGTGGCGTGCTCGGGCTGGGCAGCCGGCCCGCTGTTGGCGAACATGATCCCGAACTTCATTCCGCTCCCCCTGTCGTCGACAGCAACGCCATCATCGTCCGCCGCATCACCCGTCGAACGGCGTCGGGCGACAGGCCCGTCGCCCGGAGATGGTCCCACGCCGCCCACCCGGTGGCCGCCTCGAGCCCGGCGTGCACCTCCTTGCGCACCGTCAGCGGCAGGCGCTCCAACTCGACGGCGAACAGGTGGGCGATCTCGGCCCGGCCGAGCCCCTCCATGCGCCGGCGGCTGGCCCGCAGCTCGGCCGAGAAGGGCTCCTGCAACGAGGCCGCCCGGCGCACGGGCGTCATGGCTTCGAGGATGCGGGCCCGCTGGCGCACGAAGACATTGACGCGCCCCTCCAGGG
>JAHWLA010000113.1 GCA_019347595.1 Actinomycetota bacterium | reverse complement strand
GACGAATTCGTGATGGAGGGGCTCGGCGTGCGGTGCGTGGCCGACCACCACTGGGTGACGGCGGCGGAGACCGCCGAGTGCGTGATGGCGCTCGACGCCGTCGGCATGCGCGACGAGGGACGTGCGCTCTACCAGTGGGCCCAGCACCTGCGTGACGACGACGGGATGTACTGGACCGGGTGCGTGTACCCGCAGGCGGTGCACTACCCCGGGGGCGAGCGCAGCAGCTACACGGCGGCGGCCGTGGTACTGGCCGCCGACGTGCTGGAGGGCAGGACCGGCGCCGCCGGCCTGTTCCGCGGCGAGGGTCTGCCTGCGGGCCTCGACCTCGACGAACCGGTCCCCGACCCCCGCACCTAGCCCAGCCGCCGTTTTCGCGTCGCCGTCAGTGGCGGAGGAGGATGCGGAGGCTGCCCGTGGCGGAGACGTCCTGGTAGTCGCCCGACCCGACGGCGTGGCAGTACAGCTCGTACGGCGGCCTGCCGCCGTCGGCCGGGTCGGGGAACACGTCGTGGATGGCGAGCAACCCGCCCGTCACCAGGTGCGGTGTCCACCCCCGGTAGTCGGCCCATGCGGGCTCGGCGCCGTGCCCGCCGTCGATGAACAGGAACGCCAACGGCGTGCGCCACGCGGCGGCGACCGCCGCCGACCGGCCGACGACGCCGACCACCACGTCCTCCAACCCGGCCGCCTCGAGAGTCCGCCGGAAGAACGGGAGGGTATCCATACGCCCCGTCGCCGGGTCGACCACCGAAGGGTCGTGGTGCTCCCATCCCGCCTGGTTCTCGTCGGACCCGCGGTGGTGGTCGACGGTGAACAGCACCGACCCCACCGCCCGCGCCGCGGTGCCCAGGTAGACGGCCGACTTCCCGCAGTACGTACCGACCTCGAGCAACGGCCCCGCTGTCCGCAGCGCCGCCTCGTGGAGCGCCAGCCCCTCGTCCTCGGGCATGAATCCCTTGGCCCGGCGAGCGACGTCGAGTACGGACGGCTCGATCAGGCCACGACCTCCTCGGCCAGCAGCTCGCGCAGGTCGTCGTCCTGCACGAAGATCACCTTGTTGAAGAGGAAGAACTTCGCCACCCACAGCACGCCGAAGGCGCCGAACGACGCCGCGTTCACGATCATCCCCTGGAGCAGGCGGGAGTCGGCGATCTCGTGCGCCCATGACTCGGCCACGTCGACAGCAAGGGTGGACAGCGCCAACCCGATGAAGGCCAGCGTCCAGAAGGGGACGATCTCCTTCCAGAAGTGAGAGCGCCCCTTCTTGCCCCAGGCCCACCGCCGGTTGAGGTAGTAGGACGGAATGCCGCCGATGGAGCAGGCGGCGATGTTGGCCGACTTGGCCGTCCAGTGGCCGACGGCGAAGAAAAGGAAGAGCGACGTCTGGCTGACCGCCACGGATACCACCGACACCAGCGAGTAGCGCAAGGCCTTGCGGCCGCCAGGGGTGCGCACGCGTTCGACCAGGGACGAGAACGGGCGCACGGGCACAGCGTACCGGGGGGCAGCCGCTCCGGTGAAGTCCGCCGTGCGAGGATGAGGACCGTGACTGCCGCCCTCGATGCACTCGTCGGCCTCCTCGATCTCGAACCCATCGAAGTCAACATGTTCCGAGGTCAGAGCCCCGACGAAAAGCGCCAACGAGTCTTCGGGGGACAGGTGGCCGGGCAGGCGCTCGTCGCTGCCGGGCGCACCGTCGAGCATGGCCGCGTCCACTCGCTGCACGCGTACTTCCTGCGCCCCGGCGATGTGGCCGTTCCCATCCTCTACGAGGTCGACCGCATTCGCGACGGGCGCTCGTTCACCACCCGGCGGGTCGTCGCCATCCAGCACGGCCAGGCGATCTTCAACCTCTCGGCGTCGTTCCACGTCGACGAGGACGGGGCCGACCACCAGCTCCCCGCCCCCGAAGCGCCCGACCCGGAGTCGCTCCCCACGTTCCATGAGCGCCACGCCGAGTGGGCCGAGGTCATGGGCGACTGGTACACCCGCCCGCGGCCGATCGACGTACGGCACGTCGAGGACCCGCCTCGTGCCAAGCGCGGGCCCCGCCCGCCGTGCCAGCAGGTGTGGATGCGCGCCGACGGCTCGTTGCCCGACGACCCGCTCCTCCACGCGTGCGTGGTGGCCTACGCGTCCGACATGACGCTGCTCGACTCGATCCTGCTGGCCCACGGCGTGAGTTGGGACGACCCCCGGCTGATGGGCGCCAGCCTCGACCATGCCATGTGGTTCCATCGCCCCTTCCGGGCCGACGACTGGCTGCTCTACGACCAGGAGAGCCCGTCGTCGCACGGCGCGCGCGGCCTGGCCTACGGCCGGATCTTCACGCGAGACGGCACCCACGTGGTCTCGGTCATGCAGGAAGGCTTGATCCGCCTGATCTGACCGAGGAGGCGCGGTCAGCCAGTGGGCACGAGATCGACGACGTCGACCACGCCTTTGGCCAACAGCCGCCTCATCTCTACGGCGTCGACCGGCCTGCCCAGGGCAAACCCCTGGCTCAAGCGACAGCCCATCGCTCGCAGGGCCTCGACCTGGTCGAGCCCCTCGACGCCCTCGGCGATGACCTCGAGGTCGAGCGTCTCGCCCAGGCTCACGATCGCCTGCGCCAGCGCCGGGCGGTTGCGATCGGCGGCCAGTCCGTCGACGAACGGCTTGGCGATCTTGAGGATGTCGATCGACAGCTCCTCCAGGTAGCTCAGCGAGGAGTACCCCGTGCCGAAATCGTCGATGGCGAGGCGGATGCCCGCCGCCTTCAGCGCCCGCAGCGTGTCGCCCGCCCCGGTGGGGCCGTCGACCATGGCGCTCTCGGTGATTTCCAGCACGACGCTGCCCGCGGCCACGCCGGAGGCGCGGATGGCGTCGACCGTCTGCGCCACGAAGTCGGCTTGGCGGAACTCGAACGCCGACACGTTCACGCTCACCACGATGGGCCGACGGCGCGGGAACGCCCGCTGCCAGGAGCGGGCCTCGGTGCACGCCGTCTTCAGCACGAACCGTCCCACGGCGCCGATCAGGCCGAGCTCTTCGGCCGCGGCCACGAACTCGGCGGGCGGCAGCAGCCCGCGCTCGGGATGCCACCACCGCACCAGCGCCTCGGCCCCCACGATCTCGCCCGTCCACATGTCGACCATCGGCTGGTAGTGCACGAGGAACTCGCCGCGGTCGACCGCCCGCTGGAGCTGCGTCTTGGCCGCGTGGCGGGCCACGACCGCTTGCTGCATGGCGGGCTCGAACATCTCCCACCGGTTCTTGCCGCGGACCTTCGCCGTGTACATGGCGACGTCGGCCTTGCGCAGCAGGTCGTCGGCGCTGCACCCGCGCGCCCGCGCCGTGGCGACGCCGACGCTGGCCCCGACGTGGACATCCTCACCGAGCACCGTGACCGGCTCCCGCAGCGCGGCCAGCAGCCGCTCGGCCACGGCAACCGCGTCGTGGTGCGGCCGCATGCCGCCCAGCAGGACGGCGAACTCGTCGCCGCCGAGGCGGACGGCGACGTCTCCCGGGCGCAGGCAGTCACGCAGCCGCTCGGCCGTGCGCATGAGCAGCTCGTCACCGGCGGCGTGGCCCAGCGTGTCGTTGACCGTCTTGAAGTCGTCGAGGTCGACGAACAGGACCGCAACGGCTTCCGTCGGGCCCGCCTCAGCGATCACGCGTTCCACCTCGTTCACGAACAGCGCCCGGTTGCCCAGACCGGTGAGGTCGTCGTGGAACGCCTGGTAGCGCAGCTCCTCCTTGAGCGCGGTGAGCTCGGCCAACGACGTCTCCAGCAGGCCGTTCTCCAGCGCCATGGTGACGTGGTTGACGAACGTCTCGAACAACTGGAGCTGGCGGCGTGAGAAGCGGCCGTGTGCCGCGCTCGGCCCCGCCACCACGATGGTGCCGAGACGACGCGACTCGCCGTCGAGCGTTGCCACCATGGAGTCGGCGCCCGGTTGGGCGGAGAGCTCGATCGTCGACAGGTCGACCGCTTCGAGGCTGCACACGGCCGCACCCGGCCCCACCGCAGTGCGCAGCCCGCGGCGGTCGTTCTCCTCGGGAACGAGCACCAGCTCGGCGGACTCGGCGTGGAACGTCTCCCGGGCCAGGGTGAGCAACGCCACCATGGGCTCGTCCAGCGACGCCCCGCGGTGCAGCACCCGCGACGCCTCGTTGAGGAACTCCAAGCCCTCCTGCTTCTCGCGGCCGAGGGTGATGCTGCGGTAGGCGAGGAGGAGGACGACAGCGGGCACGACCAACAGCCAGCCCGACCCGCTGTTGCTGGAGAGCAGCACGACGCCGACGAGGCCCAGGCTGGTGTTGGTCAGCCCCGCCAGGAAGTTGGCCATAACCGACGCCGCCAGCGTCTCCGTGCGCGGGCGGCCGTCGTAGGCGGCGATGGCGGCCGAGATGCACGCCGCCGACACGACCACGCCGGCCAGTGTGGCGACCATGGTCACGGCGGCCGCTCGCATGGTGACCGGTCCTGCTCCCGGCTCGAGCAGGCGGAACACGGCCACGGCGGCGCCCGTCGACAGCGTCATCTGGGCCACGTTGAAGCAGAGCTTGACCGGGCGCTGCCGACGCTTCACCACCAGCGCGCCGCCCGCACCCACGACATGGGCGGCGATCAGCACGGGCGCCGTCGCGAAGAACAGGCCGAGCACGAGCGGGATCTCGCTGAGTGAGAACGAGTAGGCCTCACGACGGAAGACGAGCTGGACGACGAACGTCTCGGCCACGACGAAGAGCACGACCAGGACCCACGGGGCGACGAGGAAGCCACGCGCCACCGGGTCGGTGTAGAAGCTGATCGTGGTGAAGTAGAGCACGACCGCGACGACGGACACCGCCCCCGTCAACGCCCACACTCGGACGGGCGGCGCTTGCCACCACCGCCTCGACGTGGCGGCCCGCTCCGCCTGCACGCTGTCTGCCTCCTCACGGCTCGCCACTGGGCGTGGGACAACCGCTCGCCTGGTGATCGGACTCGGGAGGCGACGCCCTGAGCCATTGGGCGTGTCCATTCTCGAAATGGCCCGAACGGGCCGGCCCCCGCAACGCCCGCCGCACCCCTAGCCTCGCGAGGTGCACCTGCGTGGCCTCGCACTCGCCGTCGTCGTCGCCGTCGCCCTCGCCGTTGCATCGTCGTGCGGCGGTGGCGGCGGCGCAACGCCGTCCCCGAGCTCGACGTCCACGTCGCCACCGTCGCCCGGTTCGTCACCGCCGTCGTCCGACGCGCCTGCGGCGACGCGGGCGAACCTCACCGAGGTGGCTTCACTGGAGCAACCCCTCGCCATGGCGGTTCGTCCCGGCGAGCCGGGCTTCTACGTGGCCGAGAAGACGGGCCGCGTGCGCCGGGTCGTCGACGGGCGGGCGGTCGACCCGCCGGTGCTCGACCTGTCGTCCCGGGTGTCGCGTGGCTACGAGCAGGGGCTGCTGGGGCTGGCGTGGTCGCCCGACGGCCGCTTCCTCTACGTCAACTACACCGACACCGAGGGCGACACGCACGTGGTGGAGTACGAAGGCGCTGCGGGCAATGGACGCGAGGTTCTGTTCGTCGACCAGCCCTACGCCAACCACAACGGTGGCCATCTGCTCTTCGGCCCGGACGGGAAGCTGTGGATCGGCTTGGGCGACGGCGGCAGCAGCGGCGACCCGCAGGGCAACGCCCAGCACCTGGGGCGCCTGCTCGGCAAGCTGCTGCGCATCGACCCGCGCCCGGCGGGCGACCGTCCCTACGGCATCCCGGCCGACAACCCGTTCGTGGGGCGGTCGGGGGCCCGGCCCGAGGTGTGGGCCTACGGGCTGCGCAACCCCTGGCGGTTCTCCTTCGACCGCGCCACCGGGGACCTGTGGGTGGCCGATGTCGGGCAGAACTCCTGGGAGGAGATCAACGTCGTGCGGGCGGGGTCGAAGGGCGGCGAGAACTACGGCTGGCCGTTGCGAGAGGGCAGCCACCCGTTCCGCGGCGGGCAGCGGCCGCAGGGTGCCGTCGAGCCCATCCACGAGTACCGGCTCGACGGGGGCGCCTGCGCGGTGACCGGAGGTTACGTGTACCGGGGCGCCCGCCTGGCTTCGCTGCTCGGCGGGCGGTACGTATTCGCCGACGCCTGCGTAGGCCGGTTGCAGGTCCTCGACAACGACGGGCGGGCACGCGACCTCGGCGTGCAGGTGGCGCAGCCGGTGTCGTTCGGCGAGGACGTCGACGGTGAGCTCTACGTCCTCTCGCTGGAGGGGCGGTTGTTCCGGCTCGACCCCGACCTACCCTGAGCGCGATGCGCCTTCCTGCTGCCCTGCTCGTCCTCGCCGTGCTGTCCGGCGCCTGCTCGTCGGGCGACGACGAGGCGACGACCACCACGACGCTCCCGCCGACCACCACCACGACGCTCCCGCCGACCACGACCACCACCCTGCCGCCGGGGCCGCCCCTGGCCGCCGACGACCCGGCCGGGCTGGCCGCCCAGATCGCCGCCGCCGAAGCCGCCGTGCGCGACCCCGCCACGCCGCCCGCCGTGTTGGAGCGGGCGGGCCACGAGCAGCAGGTGGCCTACCGGGCGGTGGCGGCCAAGCCGGAGTGGATCGACGACGTGGTGGGCCGCCTGCCCGCATCCCTGGCCGCCACAGCGCGGGCCAACATCACAGCCGGGGTGGAGCTGCGGGCCCTGACCAAGCCCGGGACAGCGCTGCCGCCGTGGCGCATCGTGCCCCCCGCGCCGACCGAGGAGCTGCTGGGGTACTACAAGGACGCCGAGCGCCAGATCGGGGTGCCGTGGCAGTACCTGGCCGCCATCCACCTGGTGGAGACGCGCATGGGGCGCATCCGGGGCACGAGCACGGCAGGGGCGCAAGGGCCGATGCAGTTCCTGCCCTCGACGTGGGAGCAGTACGGCGCGGGGGGCGACATCAACTCCAACCGCGACGCCATGCTGGCGGCCGCCCGGCTGCTCAAGCGCAACGGCGCCCCGGGGAACATGGCCAACGCGCTGTTCAACTACAACCGCAGTCAACGGTATGTGCGGGCGGTGACGGCCTACGCCGAGGAGATGCGGGCGGACGAGCGGGCGTACTACGGCTACTACCACTGGCAGGTGTACTACCGCCTGCCCGACGGTGACCGCCTGCTCGCCGTCGGCTACGGCGCCTGAACCCCACGTCCCGAGTACATGTGCGACGGAATCCGTCGCACATGTACTCGGGACTGTGGGACGCCGGCTAGGGCTGGACCGTCGTGGTGGGCCGGCCCGTACGGCGGGTGCGCTGCTCGGTCTCGCCGTCGCCGTCGCCGCCGTCGGTGCCGGTGTTGCTCTCGGCCTCGACGGTCGTGGTGGTCGTGGTCGTCGGCTTGCCGGTGGTGGCGGGCTTGCCGCCCGCGGGACGGGTGGCAGGCTTCCCGCCGCCGTCGTTGCCCTTGCCCTTGCCCTTGTCGGCGGCCGGGTCGTGCGTGGCGTCCACGGCGTCGAGCGGCATCCCACACGGCGACTGGGCGGCAAGCTCGCGCTCGTTGACGTCGGGGGTGTCGGGATCGTCCGGGTGCGCAGCCACGTACTCACCGTGGGTGCCCTCGAACGGCGAGCCGTCGGGCAGGGTGCACGGGGTGGTCTCGTCCCCGAGGAAGCGGGCCACGCCGGGGGCGCCGTCGTCGGCCCCGCCCTTGGCCGCCTTGCGCTCGCCGTTGGCCGCCTTGGCCGCCGCGGCGCGGGCCTGGCCCTTTTCGCTGCGAGGCACGTCGGTGCCCACCTTGGCGAGCACGGTGTGGGCCACGTCCTGCGCGGGCCCGGGGAGCCGGCCGGTCATGGCGCCCGCCATAGCGGTGCTGCTCACGAACGTCGTCGCCACCATGGCGCCGACCACCATCAGGTGGCCGCGCTTGAAAGGCTGGACGGGCGCCGGTGCGATCGTCGACAGGCCCGCCAGGTGCGACGCGGCCACGCCGGAGTCGACCGGTGCGGTGCCGAGGTGCTGCAGACGGCGAATGAGGGCGTCGTGCTCGTTCATCACCGGTGTAAGCGCCGCCCCCCACCCCCGGGATACGGCCTCGCGGCGGAAAATCTGCCGTTCTGGTCCCCCGATCGCGCGCCATAGCGCGCGATCGGGGGACCAGAACGAGGAGGGCGGGCTAGGTGGCGAGGGCTTTGGCGAGCGCGTCGAGGGCGCGGTGCTGGAGCGCCTTCACCGCCCCGACCCGCCGGCTGACGATGCGCGCCACGTCCTCCAGCGGCAGGTCGGCGACGAACCGCAGGACGATCACCTCCCGCTGCTCCGGCGTCAATGCGCCCAACGCCTTCACCAGCGCCGGGTCGAGCGGCTCGGCGGGCAGCGAGGCCGGGCGGTCGGGGATCACCCCGCTCGCCGGCGGCGGGCGGCGTCCCTGGCGCCGGCGGGCATCGAGCAGGCGGTTGTGCGCGATGGCGAACACCCAGCGCCGGAGTGCGGCGTCGTCACCCTTGAAGCGGGGCAGGTCGCGCGCCACCTGCACGAACACCTCCCCCAGCAGGTCCTCGGGCTCGGGCGCCCGCTGGGCACGCAGGTACCCGAGCACGGCAGGCGCCAGCGTCCGGTAGACATCCCCGACTCCGGGCATGTACCGGGTCGGCCTAGCGCCGGCCCATGGGGACGTACTCGCGTTCTTCGGCCCCGACGTAGAGCTGCCGCGGCCGGTAGATCTTCTGGTCCTGGTCGAGCAGCTCGATCCAGTGCGCCAGCCAGCCCGCCGTGCGGGGAATGGCGAAGAGG
>JAHWLA010000112.1 GCA_019347595.1 Actinomycetota bacterium | reverse complement strand
GTTGGGGCGCCCTGAGCGCCCCAACTCCGCACAGTTCGCGGGGTTAGAACGCCTCGGGGGGTTGGGGTGGGCCGAGGGCGGTGCCTTGGGCGGCGTCGCAGCCGCACGCGGCCAGCCACCGGCGCTGCTCGTCGCCTTCCACCCCCTCGGCGATGGCCCGCAGCCCGAGTGCGTGGGCCAGGTGGACGACGGCCCGCACCACGCCTGGGTCGTCGTCGGCCGGGTCGGTGAGGAAGCAACGGTCGATCTTCAGGAAGTCGACCGGGAACGCCCGCAACCGGGCCAGCGACGAGTAGCCGGTGCCGAAGTTGTCGAGCGCGATGCGCACGCCCGTCTCCCGGAGCGCGCCCAGACGGGCCGGCGCATCGTCCAGGTCGTCCATCACCGCGTGCTCGGTGATCTCCACGCACAGGTGCCCGGCCGCCAGCCCCGCCGCCTGCAACGCCTGTTCCACCACGACCGGCAGATCGGGCTGCGCGAGCTGGCGACCGGACACGTTGACGGCGACGAAGAAGTCGTCCGGCACCCGGCCTGCGGCCAGCCACTCGGCCGCCTGCCGACACGCCTGTTCCAGCGCCCACGCACCGACGGGCACCACCAACCCGATCTCCTCGGCCAAGGGCAACCACTCCTCGGACGGCATCGAGCCCAGGGCCGGGCTCTCCCACCGCACCAGCGCTTCCGCTCCCAGGAGCCGGCCGCTGCCCGGCTCGGCGATGGGCTGGTAGTGCAGCCGGAACTCGTCGCGCTCGAGCGCCCGGTGGAGGGCGTTCTCCACCTCCAAGCGGGCCACGGCCGACGCCCGCATGTCGTCATCGAAGAGCACCCAGCGCGCCTTGCCCTGCTGCTTGGCCTGGTACATGGCGGCGTCGGCGTCGCGCACCAGCTCGTCGGGCCGGTCGCCGGGGCCTGTCGCCAGTGCGATGCCGACGCTGGTGCTCAGGCGCACCTCGGCATCGTCGAGCTGAAAGGGCTTGGCGACGGCGGCGAGGATGCGGTCGGCGATGGCGATGGCATCGGCGGGCTCGGCGATCTCCTCGCACAGCACGGTGAACTCGTCGCCGCCGAAGCGGGCGGCGGTGTCGCCCGGTCGCAGCACGGCGCGCAGGCGCCCGGCCATGGCTGTGATGAGCTGATCGCCCACGTCGTGGCCCAGGCTGTCGTTCACCACCTTGAAGCGGTCGAGGTCGAGGAAGAGCACGGCGACCGTCGTCGTCCGCCGTTCCAGCCGGGCCAGCGCCAGCGACAGCCGGTCGACGAACAGCGTGCGGTTCGACAGGCCGGTGAGCGGGTCGTGCAGCGCTTGGTGGGCGAGCTGGCTCTCGGCCCGCTTCCGGGTGGTGATGTCGGTGTAGGAGACGACCGCTCCGCCGGTAGGGATGTCGAGCGGCGTAGCCCGGAGGCTGAACCACAGCTCCTCGTCGTCGACCGTGTCGGCGTAGTCGAGGTGGAAGGCGCGGTGGCGACCGGCCAGCACGCTGCGCACGCCGTCCGCCACGACCGGCGCCTGCACGGAGCCCTCCTTGGCGGCGGCCTCGCACGCCGCCAGGTAGTCGTGGCCGACCGGCGGCCGCCACGAGTCGCCGGGATGCTCCTCCAGAAAGCGGGCCCACGCCCGGTTGACGGCGATGACGAGGCCGGTGTGGTCGAGCAGCGCGGTGTGGGCCGAGAGCGAGTCGAGGACGGCCCGACTCATACCCTCTATCGCCGGCAGCGCTTCGTCCACGTCCCCAGGATGGCGCACTTACCAGCCGGCGGCACCTCCACCGCGCGCCCGGGGGTCGGCCGCCCCCGCCAGGTGGTCGTCGGCAATGGTGATCACGTGGGCGTGGCCGAAACTGTGCGAGAACGGGGGGTCGGCCTCGACCGTATGACCGCGGTCGACCAGGCCCGCACGCCACGGGGGCGCGTGGCCCTCGACATGCACGGCAACCTCACCGCCGCGCCGCCAGGTGTCGAACGGCCCGTCGGCTGCCAGCCGCCAGCGGCCCGCGGCGACGGCGTCGGCGGGCGACTGGGCGGTGTGCAACAGGCGGGCCAACAGTTGCAGGAGGACATGCGGCTGGCTGTCGCCGCCCATCGTCCCGAGGACGGCAGCCAGACGCCCGTCGGGGTGGGTCACGAGGGCGGGGGAGAGGGTGTGGGGCGGCCGCCGCCCCGGGCCGTACTCGGCCGGGTGGCCTGGGGTCAGGGAGAACCCGATTCCCCGGTTCTGCAGGAAGATGCCGGTGTTCGGCTCGTACAGCGAGGAACCGAAGCCCGCGGCGTTGGACTGGATGAGCGAGACGCCCGTGCGGTCGGCATCGACAGCGCACACGTACGTGGTGCCGCCCGCCGCATACCGGTCGCCCAGGCGCGCGGCGCGGTGCGGGTCGACGGCGGCCCGACGGGGAGCGAGCCGTTCGGGGTCGAGCAAGGCGTGGCCGTCGGCGTGCTCGTGGAGGGCATCGACGCGGTCGAAGGCCGCCTGGCGGGCCGACTCGACGAGCAGGTGCGCCCATTGCGGGTCGTCGGGGTCGGTGGGCACGTCGAGGCCGTCGGCGATCCATGCCGCCGCGAGCGTGAGGTAGCCCTGCGAGGGCGGCGGCGTCGCCCAGATGCGGCGGCCGAAGGCGTCGAGCGCGAGCGCGTCCACCCACTCGGCGATCGGACGGGCCAGGTCCGCCGGTTCGTACTCGCCTGCGCCGAGACGGAGCAGTCCCGCCCCGAACTCGCCCTCGTAGAAGCCGGCCCGGCCGTCGGCGACGACGGCGTCGATGGCACGGGCGACCCCTGGCCGCCGCACGGTGTCGCCGGCGCGTCGCACACCGGCGAAGTCGCCGGGATCGGGCAGCGTGGCGACGGCCGCAGCGAGCGTGCTGCCCGCCGGGAAGCCGTCGGTCGCGTACCGGCGAGCGGGCGCCAACACGTCGGCGAGCGGAACGCGGCCGTAGCGCGCGTGCAGCGCCAGCCACCCGTCGACGCACCCGGGGACCGGCGTCGCCCGGATGTCGCCGCTCGGCGGCATGGCCGTGTGGCCCTCCGTTCGCAGCCGGTCGGGGTCGGCGCCCGAGCCCGCCCGGCCGGACGACGCCAGCGCGGTCGGCGCGTCCGGTGTGCCGTCGTGCACGAGGGCGAACAGATCGCCGCCCATGCCGCAAAGGTGCTGCGACGTCACGGCGAGGACGGCGTTGGCGGCGACCGCCGCGTCCGTCGCCGAGCCGCCGCGCCGCAGCAGTTCGACGCCCGCGCCCGCGGCGAGCTGGTCGACCGCGCACACCATGCCGCGGGGTGCGTAGGCGGTGACGAAGGGGGCGCGCACGGGGCGAGCGTATGACGGGCATAGCCTGGTCCGGCGATGGACGCGACGGCTCGCTTTCGGACGCTGGTGAAGGGCCCGGAACCGACGATGCGCCTCGACGAGGGCGCCATGCTCATCGCCGCCCACGCCTATCCCGGCCTCGACGTGGACGCCGAGGTGGCGCGGTTGGACGAGCTGGCGGCGGGCTGCCCGGAGCCGAGCGTGGCCGGGATGGTCAGCCATCTCTTCGGCGAGCTCGGCTTCCGGGGCAACGGCGACGACTACGGCGACCCCCGCAACTCGTACCTCAACGACGTGCTCGACCGGCGAGTCGGCCTGCCGATCACGTTGTCGCTCGTGGTCATGGAGGTCGGTCGCCGGCTGGGTGTGCCGGTCGTCGGCATCGGGATGCCGGGGCACTTCGTGGTCCGGCACGAGGGCGTGCCCCGGGTGCTGCTCGACCCGTTCGACGGCGGTCGGGAGCTGACCGTCGACGACTGCGCCGAGCGGGTGGCCGCCATCTACGGCGGCGCCGTGCTGTTCACGCCGTCGATGCTTCAGCCCGTTGGGCCGCGAGCGATGCTGGCTCGCATGCTGGCCAATCTGAAGCAGCGGTTCTCGATGACCGGCGACGCGGTGGGCGCCGAGTGGGCGCTGCGGCTGCGCACGGCGATCCCCGAGGTCGACCGACGCGAGCTGGGCGAGCTGGCCGGGGCGCAGGCGGCCATCGGGCGCTACCGGGCGGCGGCCGAGACGCTGGAGGGGATGGCGGCCGAGCTGCCGGGCGAGGCGGCGGCCAAGGCGGTGGCCAAGGCCCGCCAGTTCCGCGCCCGCCTCAACTGACGTCCCGTCCCGAGTACCGGGGACGGAGGGCGGGTCAGCGGCCGGCGGCCTGCCAGTAGCGGTCCTTGAGCAGGCGCTTGTAAAGCTTGCCGGTGGGATGGCGGGGCAGCTCGGGGTCGAAGTCGACCGAGCGCGGGCACTTCACGTCGGCCAGTTGCGAGCGGCAGTAGGCGATCAGCTCCCGCTCCAACTGCGGCCCGGCGTCCGCCATGTCGATCGGCTGCACCACGGCCTTCACCTCTTCGCCGAAGTCGTCGTTGGGCACGCCGAACACGGCGGCGTCCATCACCTTGGGGTGGGTGACGAGGACGTTCTCGGCCTCCTGCGGGTACACGTTGACGCCGCCCGTGATGATCATGTACGCGTGCCGGTCGGTCAGGTAGAGGAAGCCGTCCTCGTCGAGGTAGCCGATGTCGCCGACCGTCGACCAGCCCTTGTCGTTGCGCGATCCCTTGGTCTTCTCCGGGTCGTTGTGGTACTCGAAGGGGGCGCCTCCCTCGAACCAGACGGTGCCGGGCTGCCCCAGCGGCAGCTCGTTGCCTTCGTCGTCGGCGATGTGCACCGTCCCCATGAGCGCCTTGCCGACCGTCCCCCGGTGGGCCAGCCATTCCTCGGAGTTGCAGGCCACGAAGCCGTTGCCCTCGGTGGCCGCGTAGTACTCGTGGATGATCGGCCCCCACCACTCGATCATCTGCTCCTTGACCGGCACGGGGCACGGGGCCGCGGCGTGGATCACGCAGCGCAGGCTGGAGAGGTCGTACCGCGCCCGCACCTCCTCGGGCAGCTTGAGCAGCCGCACGAACATCGTCGGCACCACCTGGGTGTGCGTCACCCGATGGCGCTGCACCGTCTCCAGGAACTCGACGGGATCGAAGTGCTCCATGATGACGACGGTGGCGCCCAGTTGTGTGGCGCCGACGCTGAAGCGCAGCGGAGCGGCGTGGTAGATCGGCGCCGGTGACAGGTAGATGCTGTCGGGGCCGACGCCGTACAGCGCCTGCTCAAGGAACCCGACCGCCGTCAGCTCGCCGATCGGCCGGCCGGGCAGGTCGCCCTTCACACCCTTGGGGCGCCCGGTGGTGCCCGACGAGTACAGCATGTCGCGGCCTTCCCACTGCTCGGCGAGCGGCTCGCTGGGCGCGGACGCCGTCACGTCCTCGTAGGGCTCGAAGCCGTCGACGACGCCGCCCACCATGAAACGGTTGTCGACGGCGATGTCGGGCAGGACGGCGGCGGCGAGCTCGCGCTTCTCGTACGACGTGATGAACGCCTTGGCCCCGCAGTCGCCCACGATGTAGGCAAGCTCGTTGGGCGTCAGCCGGCTGCTGGCCGCTGTGTAGTAGAGGCCGGAGCGGTGGGCCGCCCACACCACCGGCAGGTAATCGGCGTTGTTCTCCATGCAGACGGCGATGCTGTCGCCGGTGCGCAGGCCGCGGTCGCGAAGCACCTGCGCCAGCCGGTTGGACGCCTTGTCGAGCTGTCGGAAGGTGACGACCTGCCCGCTGCCCGCCATGACGTACGCGGCCTTGTCCGGGGTGGTGGCGGCATGTGCTCCGGGGTGCATCCCCGCAGGGTATGCCGCGCGCTCCCGGACGCGTCGACACGCCTCGGCCGGCGCCGTTGTGCACCAATCGTCCGTTGCGCGCCAGGTCGCGAAGTCCGCACACGGTCATGCCGATACAACACGTACGGCCCTGCCCCAGGGAGGAGCCATGCCGAATACGAAGGGCGGACGCGGATGTCGAGGGCGGTTCCTTCGCGGCGTGGTGCCTGCGGCCGTGCTCGCCGTCGGCGGGTTGACGGCCTCCCCCGGCGTCGGCCCGGCCGTGGCGGCCGACACGCTGAGCGGGACGCAGATCGACATCCCGCTCCCGATGCCTGTGCCGATCACCGATGACAACGACCCCGTCCCCGATGCACCGGCGGGCGGGGGCGGTTCGTCGCCGACGACGGCTCCTGCCGCGCCACCCGGCGAGGGCGCGCCGTCGTCGGGCGACGCCGGCTCGGGTTCCGCAACCCCGACGACGGCGTCGGCAGACGCGGGCAGCGGTGCCCGTGCAACGACCCGGCCGCGCACTCGGGCCCGGTCGGCATCGGTGAGCCCTGCCACCGTCGGTACGCCGACGGTGTCGGAGCCGATCGTCGATCTCGACGAGAACAGCGGCGAGGCCACGGTCGAGCGGCTGCGCGAGGCGAGCGTCCCCGCCGCCCGCCAGTTCAGCCTGCCGCTGGCTCTCGGGGCGTTGGTACTCGCCTTCCTTGCCATCCAGGGACGTGTCGACAAGCGCGATCCGAAGTTGACAGTCGCGCCGGTCACCATGGCCGACGACCTGCTCCCGTTCGCATGACGGGTCGCCCGTCGTCGGTGGCGAGCACGCGCCTGCGTTCGGAGCTGGCGCCGTTGGCCGACCGGTTGCTCGTGCTGGGCAGCGCTCGACTGGCGACAGTCCTCGTGGTCGCGGTCGTCATGCTGGTGGCGTCGGACGTCACCGGCCCGCTCGACGGCGGGCTGCGGCTCGCGGCGCTCACCTATGCGGGCGTAGCGGCCGTGGCCGAGGTCGTGCGGCGCATGGTGTCGGTGCGGGCCATCGGGCTCGTCAACGTCATGCTGCTGCTCGACGGCGTGTGGGTCGCCTACGTCCTCGCCCGCACGGGCGGGCCGGACAGCGTGTTCTCGTTCCTGCTGCCGCTGCACGTCGTCGCCGTCACGCTGCTGCTGTCGTACCGCAGCGGGCTCAAGGTGACGGCGTGGCACTCGCTCCTCGCCTTCGTCGGCTACTTCGCCGCCGCGGGCGAGCTGATCGACATCCCGGTCGATCCCGACCGGGCCACGCTGCACGCGCTCGCGCTGTGGTTGGTGGCCTTCGGGACGGCAGGGTTCTCCGCGGTGAGCGAGCGCGAGCTGCGACGGGGCAAGGCGGAGCTGCGGGCGCACGCCGAGCTGGCCACGTCGCTGGAGGAGACCCGGGATGCCGACGAGGTGGCGTCGCTCCTCTTGGCGCACGCCGTCGCCTTCTTCGGCTTCCGACGGGGCGCGGTCGTCATTCGGCGCCCGTCGGGGTGGGAGGTCCGCTCCCGGGAGGCCGATGTCGAAGTGGTGGTGCGCCACGGCGATCGCGAGCACGTCGACGCCGTCGTCGCCCGCACATGGGAGAGCCGCACGCCTGCGCTGGTTCGCACCTTGGACGACGCCGACGTGGTACTGGCCGAGGCGTTGCCGTGGGCGTCGAACCTGGTGGTCGTGCCGATGGTGGCGGGCGGGGCGCCGGTCGGTGCGCTGGTACTCGAGCAGGGCGGCAGCGGGCATGCCCGTATCCGCGGGCGAGTCGTGTCGGCGGTCGCCAAACTGGCGTCCCATGCCGCGCTCGCGCTGCGCAACGCCGCCCTGCTCGACGAGGTCGGCCGGCTGGCGCACGTCGACTCGCTGACGGGGCTGGCCAACCGGCGGGTGTTCGAGGAGGCGCTGGGGCGGGAGGTGGCCCGGGCCACGCGGAGCGGCGAGCCCGTCAGCCTGGTGCTGTTCGACGTCGACTACTTCAAGACGGTGAACGACACGCTCGGGCACCAGGAAGGCGACGAGGTCCTGCGCCGGGTGGCCGCCGCGCTGGCCGAGGCATGCCGGGAGGCGGACCTGCCCGCCCGCTACGGCGGCGAGGAGTTCGCCGTGCTGCTGCCTGCCTGTTCGCCGGGCGAGGGATACCGGGTGGCCGAGCGGCTGCGGGCCGCGGTGGCGGCAGCGGAGGTCTCCATGCCGGTCACCATGTCGGCGGGGGTGGCAGGCTTGCCTGCGCACGCCTCGACGCCCGACGAGCTCCTGCGCAAGGCGGACGACGCCCTGTATGCCGCCAAGCGGGCCGGACGTGACCGCACCATGCGGGCGCGTGCGCGATCGTCTCGGCATGCCCACGTCGCTCCGCGTCGACGTCGTCCCGCCCGAGGCCACCCACGACCTGCGCCGCCGAGTCCTCCGCGACGGGCGGGCTGACAGCAACGTCGTCTTCGCCGAGGACGGGGCTCCCGGGGCGTTCCACCTCGGGGTGTTCATGGGGGATCGGTTGGTGGGGGTGGCGTCGTTCTCGCCGGAGCCCACGCCGTACCGGCCCGGGGCCGTGGCGTGGCGACTGCGGGGAATGGCGGTGGACGCGTCGGTGCAGGGGCAAGGCGCGGGTACGGCCTTGCTGGACGAGGCGGTGCGCCGGGTGCGGGCGTCGGGGGCGTGGGTGCTGTGGGCCAACGGCCGGGACAGCGCCCTCGGCTTCTACGAGCGGCACGGGTGGGTAGTGCACGGCGAGGGCTTTGTGACCGGAGAGGTCGACCTGCCCCACCACGTGGTCGTCTTCGACCTCTAGCCCCGTTCTGGGTGCCGAAACTCCCGCTGAGCGACAGTTTTCGCACCCAGAAAGGGGGCGGTCTTTCCGGAGGCAGAACTGCCCGCTCAGCGGGCGCCTTTGCCTCCGGAACTGCCGCCGTTGGTCGGTCCGCGCCACGCTTCGCGCACCAGTGCGACTGCGGCTGGGAGTGCGCCCGGAATCGACCCGCCGAACACGAGGACCGTCCGAGGTGGGTGATCGACAGCGGTTGCCCCAGGACGATGGCGACAGCAAGTGCGCCCGTCACAACGCCAAAGGCGATAACGCGGATCA
>JAHWLA010000111.1 GCA_019347595.1 Actinomycetota bacterium | reverse complement strand
GCTCCTGCTTGTAGAACAGGTCGAGGAAGCTCTGCTGCAGGATGTCCTCGGCGTCCTCGACCGGCAGGCGGAAGCGGCCGAAGATCCGGCGCAGCTTGGGCTGGACGGAGGCGAACAGCTCCTCGATCGCAAAGGGAGCTTCAGGCTCGTCGAGGGCGCTCATCGAAGGTTCCAGTAGAGGCTGCGCACGCTAGCACCTCGGCGACGCCGTGTCCACTGCTTCCTCAGGCCACGGCCGACGAGCCCGCCCCGTCCGCCGCGCGGCGCAGCGCCTCGGCGCGGCCGGTCTCCTCCCAGGGCACCCCCGGATGGCCGAAGTGACCGTAGGCGGCGGTCTGCCGGTAGAGCGGACGGCGCAGGTCGAGATCGTCGATGATGCCCTGCGGCGACAGTGGGAAGTGGTCGCGGATCAGCTCGACGAGCCGCTCGTGCGGCAGCCGGGCGGTGCCGAAGGCGTCGACGTGGATCGACACCGGCTCGGCGACGCCGATGGCGTAGGCGAGCTGCACCTCGAGGCGCTCGGCGATGCCGGCGGCGACCAGGTTCTTCGCCACGTGGCGCGCCATGTAGCTCGCCGAACGGTCGACCTTGGTCGGATCCTTGCCCGAGAAGGCGCCGCCGCCGTGGCGGGCCGCGCCGCCGTAGGTGTCGACGATGATCTTGCGGCCGGTCAGCCCGGCGTCGGCGTGCGGCCCGCCCAGCTCGAACTTCCCCGTCGGATTGGCCAGTACCGCGTAGTCGTCGTCGGCGAACTCGGCCGGGAGCATCGGGTGGATGACGTGCTCCTTGAGGTCGGGCTTGAGCAGCGTCTCGATGTCGAGGCCGGGCTGGTGCTGGGTGGAGATGAGCACCGTCTTGAGAGCGACCGGCCGGCCGGCCTCGTAGTCGAAGGTGACCTGCGTCTTGCCGTCGGGGCGGAGGTACGGGAGCACGCCCGCCTTGCGCACCTCGGCCAGCCGCTGGGCCAGCCGGTGCGCCAGCCAGATGGGCAGCGGCATGAGGTCGTCGGTCTCGTCGCAGGCGTAGCCGAACATCATCCCCTGGTCGCCCGCCCCCTGGCTGTTGAGCAGGTCCTCGCCGCTCTTGCCCGTGCGCACCTCGTAGGCCGACGACACGCCCTGGCCGATGTCGGGCGACTGCTCGTCGATGGCGGTGATGACGCCGCACGTGTTGCCGTCGAAGCCGAACGACTCACGGTCGTAACCGATCTCGCAGACGGTCTTGCGCACGAGCTTGGGGATGTCGACGTAGGCCTCGGTGGTGATCTCCCCCGCCACGACCACCAAGCCGGTGGTGAGCAACGTCTCGCAGGCGACGCGGCCCTGCGGGTCCTCGGCCAGGATGGCGTCGAGGACGGTGTCGGAGATCTGGTCGGCCATCTTGTCGGGATGGCCCTCGGTGACCGACTCCGACGTGAACGTGTAGCGGTTGCTCAACCTGGTCTCCTTGGTAGGCGGGCGGCCACCGCGTCGAGCACCACGCTCGCCACCTGCCGCTTGTCCGTCAGCGGGACATTCTGCTCCGTGCCGTCCGCCGCGAGCACGACGACGCTGTTGGTGTCGTGCTCGAACCCCGCGCCGGGAGCCGACACGTCGTTGGCCACGATGAGGTCGAGGCGCTTGCGAGCGAGCTTGTCGGCGGCGTTGGCCCGCACGTCGACGGTCTCCGCCGCGAAGCCGACGAGCACTTGGCCGTGGCGCTTGCGCTCGGCCAGGCCCGCCAGGATGTCGGGCGTCGGTTCGAGCACCACTTCGGGGACGCCCTCGCCCTTCTTGATCTTCACGTCGGCCGCCGCCTTGGGGCGGAAGTCGGCCACGGCGGCGGCCATGACGATCACGTCGGCCTCGTTGCTGTGGCGGGCGACGGCGGCTTCCATGTCGGCGGCCGTCTCCACCCGCTCGACGGCGATGCCCGCCGTGACCGCACGGTCGACCGTGGTGATGAGCGTGACGTGCGCGCCCCGCTGGTGGGCCACCTCGGCGAACGCATAGCCCTGCTTGCCCGACGAGCGGTTGCCGATGAAGCGGACGGGGTCGATGGGCTCGCGGGTGCCGCCGGCGGTGACGAGCACTCGCACGCCGGCGAAGTCGTGCCCGGTGGCCAGCACGCGCTCCACGGCGGCCACGATGACGGCGGGGTCGGCCAGGCGTCCGGCTCCCTCGTCGCCGCCCGCCAGTCGGCCCACCTCGGGGTCGACCACGTGCACGCCGCGGCGGCGCAAGGTGGCGATGTTCTCCTGCACGGCCGGGTGTTCCCACATCTCGGTATGCATCGCCGGGCAGACGACCACCGGCGCCCGGGTAGCCAGCAGGGTCGACGTGAGGAGGTCGTACGACAGCCCCGCGGCGTACGCCCCGAGCACGCGAGCGGTGGCGGGCGCTACGACCACGACATCCGCGCCCTGGCCCAGCTTGGTGTGCGGGATCGGCTCGGCCTCGTCCCACATCGACGTGCGGACCTTCTCGGAGGCCAGTGCGGAAAGGGTCACCTTGCCGATGAAGCGCTCGGCGTCCTTGGTCATGACCGGCGACACGAAGGCGCCCGCGTCGACCAGGCGACGACAGACCTCGACCGCCTTGTAGGCGGCGATCCCGCCCGAGACGCCGAGCACGATGCGGCGTCCGGCAAGCACGGCTACTCCTCCGTGGCGTCCTCGGCGACTGTGCGTGTGTAGACGATCTTGCCTGCGGCGATCTCCTCCAGGGCGATCGACAGCGGCTTGCGCGACACCGACGTCACCTGCGGCGGGACGATGGCGCCCAGGCCCTCGCCCAACTGGTTGAAGTACGAGTTGATCTGGCGGCCGCGCCGAGAGGCGAGGGTGACGAGCGTGAACTTCGAGTCGACCTTGTCGAGCAGGCTCTCGATGGGCGGGTTCATCATCGTCGGGCGGCGCTCAGGCATGACGCGGGTCCTCTTCGGCAGGGGGGTTGCGGTAGCTCGCCAGTATACCGGCCACCTCTTCCACGGCCCTATCCAGGTCGTCGTTCACGACGACGTGGTGCGCCAACGCGCGGCCGATGCGCTCCTCCTCGGCGGCGATGGCGATGCGGGCCTCGATGTGCTCGTCGTAGTCGCCCCGGGCCCGCAGCCGCGCTTCCTGCACCTCACGAGAAGGCGGGACCACGAGGATCATCACCGCACCCGGCACCCGTTCGAGGACCTGCTGGGCGCCCTGCACCTCGATGACGAGGATGAGGTCCGTGCCGTCGTGGGCGTCGGGCAGCGGCGTGCCGTAGAGGTTGCCCACGTACTCGGCCCATTCGAGGAAACCGCCGTTGCGGACGTGCTCCTCGAACGCCGGGCGGGAGACGAAGTTGTAGGCGTCCTCGGGCTCGCCGGGGCGGCGGGCCCGCGTCGTCCACGAGCGGCTCTCGGACAGGGTGGGGTCCCGCGCCAGCAGGCGGTCGACGATGGTGTTCTTGCCCGCCCCGCCCGGCCCGGACAGGACAAATATCATGCGTGCGGCTCTACAGCTGGGAGAGGCGCTCGAACAGCTTCTTGCGCTGGTTCTCGCCCAGGCCCTGCACCCGGCGGGCGTCGCTGATGCCGATCTCCCCCATGAGGCGGCGGGCCTTCACCTTGCCCACCCCGGGGAGCGATTCCAGCACCGCCACGACCTTCATCTTGCCGACCACCTCGTCGCGCTCGCCCTGGTCGAGCAGCTCGCGCAAGGTGATCGAGCCCATCTTCAGCTTCTCCTTCAGCTCGGCGCGCTGACGGCGCGCCGCCGCGGCCTTGTCGAGCGCGGCCTGTCGCTGATCGGGCGAGAGAGCGGGGGGCAACGGCATGGCGGGCACCCTAGCGCGACGACGACAGCGCGTCTCCAGACCCCGCACGTCGTTCCAGGTTCAAGGAACCGAGCAGTTCTGCGGCCGCCGCCACCCGGTCGGGAGCCGACGTGACGGCCCGTCCCACGACAAGCAGATCGGCGCCCGCCTGGAGCGCGGCGTCCGGCGTGGAGGCGCGCGCCTGGTCGTGGTTGTCGCCGTGCGGCGGCCGGATCCCGGGGACGACGGTCGTGAGTCGCGGGGCGATCTGCTTGGCGTGCGCCAGGTCGGTGGCCGCGCACACGATGCCCCCGCAGCCCGCTTCCATGGCGTGCTTCATGCGGTTGGTCAGCACGGCGTCGGGCGCCGTCTCCTCGCTGGTGAGAACGGTGACGGCCAGCGCGGTGGGCGGCTCGAGCCCGGCGTTTGCCGCTCCCTCGGCCAGCCCCTCGACACCGGCTCGCAGCATGGTGGTGCCGCCCGAGGCGTGCAGCGTCAGATAGTTGGCACCGACGGCGCCCACAACCCGCGCCGCCTTGCGCACGGTGGTCGGGATGTCGTGGAACTTGAGGTCGAGGAAGACGCGGTAGCCGACCCTCTGCAGCTCCACCACCGCGTCGGACCCCGCCGCCGTGAACAGCTCCAGCCCCACCTTGGCCACGCCGAACCACGGCCGCACGTCCTTGGCGATGCGGATGGCCTCGACGAGGTCGTCGACGTCGAGGGCGATGGCGAGGCGGTTGCGGACGTCGGGTGCGGCCGTCTTCCGCTGGTCAGTCTCCGGCATGAGCGGCTCCGATCAGGTCTTCGATACGGGTGACGCCGTGCCGCCGGCACCAGCGCTCGAGCTCCGAACGTACCCTGGCCGGGGCCCGCGGGTCGGCAAAGGTGGCGGTCCCGACCTGCACGGCGTTGGCTCCGGCGACGAGCAGCTCGGCCGCGTCCTCGCCGTTGTTGATTCCGCCCACGCCGACGATCGCCGCGTCGGGGAACGCCTGTCGGCAGTCGTAGACGGCCCGCACGGCCACCGGCCGGATGGCTGCGCCGCTGAGGCCGCCGCCGCCGTTGCCGAGGCGCGGCGTGCGCGTGGCGGGGTCGATGGCGAGCCCCATGACGGTGTTGATCAAGGTGACCGCTTCGGCACCCGCACCAAGGGCGGCGCCCGCGATCTCGGTGATGTCGGTGACGTTGGGACTGAGCTTGGCCCAGCGCGGACGGTTGCACGCGGCCGCCGCCGCGATGGCCTCGGCCGTCGCGGTCGGCGAGTGGGCGAACATGTGGCGCCGGTCCTCGACGTTGGGGCAGCTCAGGTTGACCTCCACGGCGACGACCGTGGCCGTCGCATCGGCGAGCATGGCCGCCGCCTTGGCGTAGTCGTCGACGGTGAAGCCCCAGATCGACGCCACGACGCGGGCGCCCGCTCGTTCGAGGGCGGGCAGCTCGTCCTCCAGCCACGCTTCGACACCCGGGCCTTGCAGGCCGACGCTGTTGAGCATGCCGCCTGTCGTCTGGTGGACGCGCGGGGCCGGGTTGCCCGGCCACGGCTGGGGCGACAACGACTTCACCACCACCGCGCCCAGTGTCGACAGGTCGACGTACCGCGCCAGCTCGGCCCCGTGCCCGGCCGTCCCCGCCGCCGTCATGACCGGGTTCGGGAGCTCCACCGACCCCACCCGCGTCGAAGTGTGCGGAGTTGGGCCGCTCTGGCGGCCCCAACTCCGCACACTTCGCGGGGTTAGACGGGGAGGCGTAGCTGGTCTCCTTCCAAGAACTCCTGCAACGAACGGACCGACAGGGCGTGGCGGGCCCAGTCGGCGATCCCTGCGCCCGCGGCGCGGGCGGCGGCGACGGTGGTGAGGCACGGCACGTTGTGCACGTTGGCCGTGGTGCGGATGTAGGCGCCGTCGGCACGGGGGCCGCGCCCGCGCGGCGTGTTCACCACGAGCTGCACCTTGCCGTTGGCGATGAGCTCGACCGCCGTGTCGCCGCCGCCGTGCTCCCCCACCTTGGCGACGACCGTCTCCACAGGGACGCCGTTCTCCTCGAGGTACGCCGCCGTGCCCGCCGTGGCCGCCAGCGAGAAGCCCAGCTCCACGAACCGCATGGCGGCGGCCACACCGGCGGGCTTGTCGCGGTCGGCCAGTGAGAAGAAGACCGACCCCGCGTCGGGCAACTGGTCGCCCGCGGCGATCTGGCTCTTGGCGAAGGCGAGCCCGAACGTGGTGTCGATGCCCATCACCTCGCCGGTGGAGCGCATCTCCGGGCCCAGCACGGTGTCGACGTCGGGGAAACGGCTGAACGGCAGCACCGCCTCCTTCACGCTGACGTGGCCGCCCTCGACGGGCTCGCGCAGCAGCCCTTCCTCGCGCAACTCGGCCAGCGTGGCGCCGAGCATGATCCGGGCTGCCACCTTGGCCAGGGGCACGCCGGTCGCCTTGGCCACGAACGGCACCGTCCGGCTGGCGCGCGGGTTGGCCTCGATCACGAAGACCTGGTTCTGCTTCACCGCGTACTGCACGTTGATGAGGCCGCGGACGTCGAGGGCCTCGGCGATGGCCCGGGTGTAGCCCTCGATGACCTCGACGACATCGTGCGGCAGCGTCGGCGGCGGGATGACGCAGGCGCTGTCGCCCGAGTGCACGCCCGCCTCCTCCACGTGCTCCATGACGGCGCCGATCACGACCTCGCCGGTGGCGTCGCGCAGGGCGTCGACGTCGACCTCGGTGGCGTCCTCCAGGAAGCGGTCGACCAGCACCGGGCGCTCGGCCGACAGGCCGCCCTCCTTGCCGAGCGAACCGAAGCCGGCGAGCGCCGCCATCGCCCGGCGCAGGCTCTCCTCGTCGTACACGATTTCCATGGCCCGGCCGCCGAGCACGTAGCTGGGGCGGATGAGCGCGGGAAAGCCGATGCGCTCGACGATGGCGAGCGCCTCCTCGACGGTGACGGCCGTCCCGCCCGCGGGCTGCGGGATCTCCAGCCGCGCGCAGAGCGCGTTCCAGCGCTCGCGGTCCTCGGCCAGGTCGATGGACTCGGGGCTGGTGCCGACGATCAGCTCGGGGGGGAGCAGCCCCGCCAGCTTGAGCGGCGTCTGGCCGCCGAGGCTCACGATGACGGCCTCCGGCTGCTCGGCCTCGATGACGTTCATGACGTCCTCGTAGGTGAGGGGCTCGAAGTAGAGACGGTCGCTGGTGTCGTAGTCGGTGGAGACCGTCTCCGGGTTGCAGTTGATCATGATCGTCTCGAAGCCGGCGTCGCGCAGGGCGAAGCTGGCGTGGACGCAGCAGTAGTCGAACTCGATCCCCTGCCCGATGCGGTTGGGGCCGGAGCCGAGGATGACGACCTTGCGCCGGTCGCCGGGCCGCACCTCGTCCTCGTCCTCGTAGGTGGAGTAGTGGTACGGCGTCTCGGCGTCGAACTCGGCGCCGCACGTGTCGACCGTCTTGAAGGTGGCCCGCACGCCGGCTTGGAGGCGACGGGCGCGAACGGTGCGCTCGTCGGTCTGCCAGAGGTAGCCGAGCTGGGCGTCGGAGAACCCCAGGCGCTTGGCCCGCCGCCAGTGGCGCCGCGTCATGCCGTCGAGGCCGAGCTCGGCCAGCGCGGCGCGCTCCTCCACGATCTGGAGGATCTGGTCGAGGAACCAGGGGTCGACCCGGGTGGCCTGGTAGAGGCGGTCGACGCCGATGCCGCGGCGGAGCGCCGCTTCCAGTTGGAACGGGCGGTCGGGCGTACCGATGGCGGCCCGGCGCACCAAATCGTCGTCTTCGAGCTGATCGAACAGCGCCTCGCCGGGATCGCAGTTGAGCCCCCAGCGACCGTGCTCCAGCGAGCGCAGCCCCTTCTGCAGCGACTCGGGGAAGGTGCGTCCGATGGCCATGGCTTCGCCGACCGACTGCATGCGGGTGCCCAGCACGTCGGGCGTCCCCGGGAACTTCTCGAAGGCCCAGCGGGGCACCTTGGTGACGACGTAGTCGATGGTGGGCTCGAAGCTGGCCGGCGTCTCGCGCGTGATGTCGTTGGTGATCTCGTCGAGGGTGTAACCGACGGCCAGACGGGCGGCGATCTTGGCGATAGGAAAGCCGGTGGCCTTGGAGGCCAAGGCGCTGGAGCGGCTGACCCGCGGGTTCATCTCGATGACCACGAGGTCGCCGTCGTCGGGGTTGATGGCGAACTGGATGTTGGAGCCGCCCGTCTCGACGCCGATGCGGCGGATGCACAGGAAGGCGGCGTCGCGCATCACCTGGTACTCCACGTCGCTCAGCGTCTGGGCGGGGGCCACGGTGATGGAGTCGCCGGTATGCACGCCCATGGGGTCGAAGTTCTCGATGGAGCAGACGACCACGCAGTTGTCGACGCGGTCGCGCATGACCTCCAGCTCGTACTCCTTCCACCCCGCGATCGACCGTTCGATGAGGATCTCTGTGATGGGGCTGGCTTCGAGGCCGACAGTCGCGATGCGGCGCAGGGAGTCGGTGTCGTGGGCGATGCCCGTGCCCTTGCCGCCGAGGATGTAGCTGGGACGGATGATGACCGGAAACCCGATCTCCTCCCCCACCGCCATCGCCTCGTCGAGGTTGTGGGCGAAGCCCGACGCGGGAACGGCCAGGCCGATTTCCATCATGGCGTTCTTGAAGTTCTCGCGATTCTCGGCGGTGGCAATCGCCTCGGGTGTGGCGCCGATCATCTCGACACCGAACTCCTCGAGCGTGCCGCGCTCGTGCAGCGCCATGGCGAGGTTGAGCGCCGTCTGCCCGCCGAGCGTGGGGAGGACGGCATCGGGGCGTTCGCGTTCGATGATCGCCGCCAGCACGTCGGGCACCAGGGGCTCGACGTAGGTGCGATGCGCGAAACCGGGGTCGGTCATGATCGTGGCCGGGTTGGAGTTGGCCAGGACGATGCGGTAGCCCTCGTCGCGCAGCACGCGACACGCCTGGGTCCCGGAGTAGTCGAACTCCGACGCCTGCCCGATGACGATGGGGCCGGAGCCGATGACGAGGATCGTCTCGATGTCGTCGCGGCGCGGCATCAGTAGCGGCCTTCCATCAGCTTGCGGAACTCCTC
>JAHWLA010000110.1 GCA_019347595.1 Actinomycetota bacterium | reverse complement strand
AACGAGGGGAGCAGGTGCAGGAGTTCAAGCAGATGATCAAGCACCTGCACGAGGCGGGGATCGAAGTCATCCTCGACGTCGTCTACAACCACACCGCCGAGGGCAACCACCTGGGTCCCGTGCTCAGCTTCAAGGGCATCGACAACGGCGCCTACTACCGGCTCGTCGACAAGGACAGGCGCTTCTACTACGACACCACGGGCACCGGGAACAGCCTCAATATGCGGCACCCGCACGTGCTGCAACTGATCATGGACTCGCTGCGCTACTGGGTCCAGGAGATGCACGTCGACGGGTTCCGCTTCGACCTGGCCGCCACGCTCGCCCGCCAGTTCCACGAGGTCGACCGCCTTTCCGCCTTCTTCGACCTCATCCAGCAGGACCCGGTGGTGAGCCAGGTGAAGCTCATCGCCGAGCCGTGGGACATCGGCGAGGGCGGCTACCAGGTCGGCAACTTCCCGCCCTTGTGGTCGGAGTGGAACGGCAAGTACCGCGACTGCATCCGCGACTACTGGCGGGGCGAGGAGCAGGGGCTGTCGGAGTTCGCCTACCGCCTGACCGGCAGCTCCGACCTCTACGAGAACGACGGCCGCCGGCCGTACGCCAGCATCAACTTCGTCACCGCCCACGACGGCTTCACCCTCGCCGACCTCGTCTCGTACAACGAGAAGCACAACGAGGCCAACGGCGAGGCCAACAACGACGGCGAGAGCCACAACCGCTCGTGGAACTGCGGGGAGGAGGGGCCGACGGACGACCCGACGGTGCTGGAGCTGCGGGCCAAGCAGCAGCGCAACCTGCTCGTGACGCTGTTCCTGTCGCAGGGGATACCCATGCTGCTCGGCGGCGACGAGATGGGCCGCACCCAGCACGGCAACAACAACGCCTACTGCCAGGACAACGAGGTGTCCTGGTACGACTGGGACGCCCAGGACGGCGCCCTCGTGGCCTTCACGCAACGGCTCATCGGCCTCCGCCGCGGCCATCCGGTCTTCCGCCGCCGCCGCTGGTTCCAGGGGCGCCCGCTGCACGGCAAGGGCTGTGCGGACATCGCCTGGTTCCGCCCGGACGGCACGGAGATGGAGGACCAGGACTGGGAGTCCGGCCACGCCAAGTCGCTGGGAGTATTCCTCAACGGCGACGCCATCCCCACGCCCGACAACCGCGGCCAGCGGGTGGTCGACAACAGTTTCCTGCTGGTGTTCAACGCCCACCACGAGAACGTCGACTTCACGCTGCCGCCGCCCGTCTTCGGCGACGGGTGGATCAAGGTGCTCGACACCGCCGACGACTTCACCGAGGGCGACCAGTTCAAGAGCGGTGACGCCATCGCGGTGACCGCCCGCAGCATGGCCGTGCTCCGCCGTGTCGGCTGACGCGCCGGCGCCCGTGCCCGCGGTCGCGCCCGCGCTCCGGGCCACCTACCGCGTCCAGTTCACGCCCGACTTCGGGTTCGACGCGGCCGCCGCCGCCGTCGACTACCTGGCCGCCCTCGGCGTGTCCCACCTGTACGCCTCGCCGTACCTCCAAGCGGCGCCGGGGAGCACCCACGGCTACGACGTCGTCGACCACCACCGCGTCAACCGCGAGCTCGGAGGCGAGGAGGCGCACGGCCGATTGGTCGACGCCCTCCGCCAGGCCGGGCTCGGCCAGGTGCTCGACATCGTGCCGAACCACATGGCCATCGGGACGCCCGACAACGCCTGGTGGTGGGACGTCCTGGAGAACGGCCCGTCGAGCGTCTACGCCTCCTACTTCGACGTCGACTGGGACCCGCCCGAGTCGAAGCTGCGCAACACCGTCCTGCTCCCCGTCCTCGGCGACCACTACGGCCGCGTGCTGGAGGCGGGGGAGCTGGTCCTGCGGCGCCACGGGGGCTCGTTCGTGGTGGAGTACTACGACAACCGCTGGCCGGTGGCGCCGCGATCGCTCGACGTGCTCTTGGCGACGGCGGCCGCGCGATGCGGCAGCGACGAGCTGGAGTCGGTGGCCGCCGCCTTCGGGCGCCTGCCGCACGCCGAGCGCACCGACCCGGCCAGCGTGCGCGAGCGGCACCGCGACAAGGAGGTGCTGCGGGCGCGCCTGGGTGAGCTGTGCGAGTCGTCGCCCGAGGTGGGCGCCGCCGTCGACGCCGCCGTGGCCGAGGTCAACACCGAGCCCGATGCCCTCGACGCGCTCTTGGAGCGGCAGAACTACCGCCTGGCGTTCTGGCGCACGGCGGGCGAGGAGCTGGACTACCGCCGCTTCTTCGACATCAACTCGCTCATCGGCCTGCGCGCCGAGGACCCCGAGGTCTTCGAGGACACCCATCGCCGCGTGCTCGACTGGGTGCGCGAGGGCGTGCTCGACGGCCTGCGCATCGACCACCCCGACGGCCTCCGCGATCCCGAGGGCTACCTGGATCGGCTGGCCGAGGCCACCGGTGGCGTGTGGGTGGTGGTGGAGAAGATCCTCGAGCGCGGCGAGCGCCTGCCCTCGACGTGGGCGACGGCGGGGACCACGGGCTACGACTTCCTGAATCGATTGGGCGGGCTGTTCGTCGACCCGGTCGGGGAGGGGCCGCTGACCGCGCTGTACGAGGAGCTGACCGGGCGCCGGGAGCCGTGGGACGAGGTGGTGGTGGCGAAGAAGCACCTCGTCCTCCGGGAGGTGCTGGCCGCCGACCTCATCCGGCTCGGCAACCTGTTCGTCGCCGTGTGCGAACGGCACCGGCGCTACCGCGACTACGCGCGCAACGAGCTGCACGACGTGCTGCGGGAGACGATCGCCTCGTTCCCCGTCTACCGCACCTACGTGCCGCCTGCCCGGGACGACGACCGCCGTCACATCGAGGCGGCGTGCACCGACGTCGCCCGCCGGCGCCCGGACATCGACGCCGATCTCCTCGACTTCCTGCGCCGGCTCCTTGTGGGCGAGATCAGCGGCGACTGCGAGGACGAGTTGGTGGCCCGCTTCCAGCAGCTCACCGGGCCGGTGATGGCCAAGGGCGTGGAGGACACCGCCTTCTACACCTTCACGCGGCTGGTGGCGCTCAACGAGGTGGGCGGCGACCCGGGCGCCTTCGGCACGTCGCTCGAGGAGTTCCACGCCGCGTGCGCCGAAGCGCAGGCGCACTGGCCCGACGCCATGCTCGCCACGTCCACGCACGACACCAAGCGCAGCGAGGACGTGCGGGCCCGCCTCGTCCTGCTGTCGGAGATCCCCGACGAGTGGGCCGCCTTCGCGGCGCACTGGATCGACGGCGACGGCCCGGTCGACGCCAACACGCAGTACCTGCTGCTGCAGGCACTGGTCGGCGCCTGGCCGCTCGGTCACGAGCGAGCGCTTGCGTACATGGAGAAGGCGTCGAAGGAGGCCAAGGAGCACACGTCGTGGATCGACCCCGACCCGGACTACGACGAGGCACTGCGCCGCTACGTGCGCGGGCTGGTGGCCGACGAGACGTTCCAGGGGGAGCTGGCCACGTTCGTCCTGCCGATCGTGGAGAACGGGCGGGTCGTCTCGCTGGCCCAGACGCTGCTGAAGCTCACCGCGCCGGGCGTGCCCGACATCTACCAGGGCCAGGAGCTGTGGGACTACAGCCTGGTCGACCCCGACAACCGCCGGCCCGTCGACTACGAGCGCCGGCGGGCGCTGCTGGCCGAACTCGAGGGGATGAAGGCGGCCGACGTGCTGGCGCGAGCCGACGAGGGGCTGCCCAAGCTGTTCGTCACCCGGGAGGCGTTGGCGCTGCGGGCTCGGCGTCCCGAGGCGTTCGACCGCCGCTCGACGTACCGCCCGCTCGAAGCGCGAGGACCGAAGGCGGACCATGTGGTGGCGTTCACGCGGGGCGAGCAGGTCGTGGCGGTGGCGCCCCGATTGGTGCTGGGGCTGGCCGGGGAATGGGAGGGGACGTCGGTGGAACTGCCGGCGGGGCGGTGGCGCAACGTTCTGACCGGCGAGGAGCACGAGGGCGCGGTGGCGATGGGGGACCTGCTGGTCCCCTTCCCCGTCGCCCTCCTCGAGCACGTCCCGAGTACATAGCGTCCGGAAACCGGACGCTATGTACTCGGGACAGGAGGTGGTGCGGTGCAGCGGTTCGAGGTGTGGGCCCCGCGGGCGGAGCGGGTGGAGGTGGAAGTGGGCGGCAGGCGGACGCCGATGGCCCCCGTTCCCGGCCGCCGCGGCTGGTACGCCGCCGAGGTCGGCGACGCCGGGCCGGGTGTGGCCTACGCCTTCGTGCTCGACGGCGGCGAACTGCGGCCGGACCCCCGCTCGCCCTCGCAGCCCGAGGGCGCGTTCGGCCCCTCGGTCACCGTCGACCACGCCGCCTTCCCGTGGACCGACGACGGCTGGGGCGGCGTGCGCCTCTCCAGCGCGGTGGTCTACGAGCTGCACGTCGGGACGTTCACGCCCGAGGGCACGTTCGAGGCGGTAATAGACAAGCTCGACCACCTCGTCGACCTCGGCGTCACCGTCGTCGAGCTCCTGCCCGTCAACGAGTTCCCGGGGACACGGGGATGGGGCTACGACGGCGTCGAGCTCTACGCCCCGCACCACCACTACGGCGGCCCCGAGGGCCTCAAGCGGTTGGTCGACGCCTGCCACCAGCGCGGCCTCGGCGTGGTCCTCGACGTCGTCTACAACCACTTGGGCCCCGCCGGCAACCACCTGGCGGAGTTCGGCCCCTACTTCACCGACCGCTACTACACCCCGTGGGGCGACGCCGTGAATCTCGACGGGCCGGGCAGCGACGAGGTGCGCGCCTTCTTCGTCGAGAACGCGTGCATGTGGCTGCGCGATTACCACTTCGACGGCCTGCGCTTCGACGCCGTGCACGCGCTGGTCGACACGTCGGCCATGCACCTGCTGGAGGAGCTGGCGATCGCCGTCGAGCACCTGTCGACCGAGCTCGCCCGCCCGCTGTTCCTCGTCGCCGAGAGCGACCTCAACGACCCGCGGGTGGTGCGGGCTCGGGAGGTGGGCGGCTACGGCATCGACGCCCAGTGGAGCGACGACTTCCACCACGCCCTCCACGCCGTCCTGACCGGCGAGCGCACCGGCTACTACGCCGACTTCGGCTCCATGGCCCAGCTCGCCACCGCCCTGCGCCAGGCGTTCGTGTACGCCGGGGAGTACTCCCCCCATCGCGATCGCCGCCACGGCCGCCTCGACCCCCTCCTCCCGGGCGACCGCTTCCTCGGGTACCTCCAGAACCACGACCAGGTCGGCAACCGGGCCGTGGGGGAGCGCAGCAGCATGCTCATGTCGCCCGCCCGGCTCAAGGTGGCGGCCGCGCTGGTCCTCACCGCGCCGTTCGTGCCCATGCTGTTCCAGGGCGAGGAGTGGGGGTCGTCCACGCCGTTCCAGTACTTCACCGACCACCACGACCCCGAGCTGGGGCGGGCGGTCAGCGAGGGGCGGCGCAGTGAGTTCGCCTCCTTCGGCTGGAAGCCCGAGGACGTGCCCGACCCGCAGGACCCGGCCACGTTCACGCGCTCGAAGCTCGACTGGTCGGAGGCTGCCGCGCCCGCCCACGCCGAGCTGCTCGAGTGGCACCGTCGCCTCATCGCCCTGCGCCGGTCGCTGCCCGGCCTGCTCGACTACCGGCTCGACCAGGTTCGTGTCGACGTCGACGAGCACGCCCGCTGGTTGGTGCTGCGACGGCCCGGCGTGACGGTGGCGTGCAACGTGGGCGACTCCGCCGTGGAGGTCGACGCGCCGGGCGAGCTGGTGCTGTCGTCCGACAACGACGTGAAGGCGGGCGAGGGGCGAGTGCACCTGCCGCCCGACGGCGTGGGGGTGCTCGTCGACGGGTAGGACGCACGCATGTCGACCGACGACTTCGACCCGAACGACCTCGAAGCCGAGGGCATCCCGGCCATCGAGGACGCGCCCCCCGGCCTGGACGACGCCTACAACCAAGTCGAGGGCATGATGCCGCCGCGTGACCATCCCGTCGGTGCCGAGGAGTTCGGCATCACGCCGGAGGAGGAGCGGATGGACGAGCCGCTCGCCGATCGGGTGCGGCGCGAGGAGCCGGAGACGATGCCGGGCGACGACACCGGCGTCGGCCGCCTGGTGGAGCCCGACCAAGGCGTCGCGGGACTGGACGACGAGCCGACCAACATCGCCGGCGACTCGGCCGACAACGACGGCATGTCCGCCGAGGAGTCGGCGGTGCACATCACCGACACCCCCTAGCGAGGACCGCCCCATGCCCAGGAACGAGACGGAGATCGACGCCCCCGTCGAAGACGTGTGGGACGTCGTCGTCGACCCCTACGCCTACCCCGAGTGGCTGGTCGGCGCCCGCCGCATCCGGGCGGTCGACCCGGCGTGGCCGCAGGTCGGCGCCCACTTCCATCACGTCGTCGGCGGGTGGCCGTTCCGCATCAAGGACACCACCAAGGTGCGCGAGCTGGTGCGCCCGACACGGCTCGTGCTCGAGGCGCGCGCCCGGCCGGTGGGCGTGGCGCTGGTCACCATGACCCTGGAGGCTCGCGGGCCGGACCGCACGCACATGGTGTTCCTGGAGGAGCCGTGCGCCGGGCCTGCCAAGTACATGCCGCGGCCGCTGCTGGAGGCCACCACGCGCGGCCGTAACGGCGAGTCGTTGCGCCGCTTGCGCAAGCTCGTCGAGACGCGCCGCCAGGCGAGCTCCACCCCCTAGTGCACGACGCCGTCGTCGTGGGCGGCGGCCCCGCCGGGTCGAGCGCCGCCCTGTGGCTGGCCCGCTACCGCAGGCCCGTGCTGGTTGTGGACAGCGGCGAGCACCGCAATCGCTGGGTCGACCAGGCCCACGGTTACCTCGGCTTCGACCCCATGCATCCCGGCCACTTCCTCGACGTCGCCCACGAGGAACTGGGCCGGTACGCCGAGGTGGCGTTCCGCTCGGGGCGCGTCGACGCCGCCCGCCGGGAGGACGACGGCACGTTCACGGTCGAAGTCGACGGTGAACTCCTGGCGACCAAGCGGGTGGTGCTCGCCACCGGAGTGCGCGACGTGTTCCCCGAGGTCGACAACTTCTTCGAGCACTACGGGGCGAGCGTGTTCCACTGCCCGACGTGCGACGGCTACGAAGCGCGGGACCGGGCCGTGGTGGCGTTCGGGTGGAGCGAGCAGGTGGTCGGCTTCGCCCTCACCCTGCTGGGGTGGGCGCGGTCGGTTGCCGTGGTGACCGACGGGCGGCGCTTCGAGGGCGACGACCGGCACCGGGAGCGGCTGGCGGCCCAGGGCGTCCGGGTGCTGGAGGACGACGCCGTCGAGCTTCTCGGCAGCCGGGGCGACCTGCGCGGGGTGCGCCTGCGCAGCGGCGACGTCCTCCCGTGCCGGCTGGCCTTCTTCACCATCGCCCACGAGCCCGCGTCCGACCTCGACGTCCAGCTTGGCTGCGCCCGCGAGGAGGACGGCTGCACGGCGGTCGACGAGCAGGGCGCCACCACCGTGCCCGGCGTCTACGCCGCGGGCGACATGACCCCGGGGCTGCAGTTGGTGCAGGTCGCCGCGGCCAAGGGGACGGTGGCCGGCGTGGCGTGCGCGCAGTCGCTGCGGGGGGAGGGCGGCATCCGGCCGGGGAGGGAGAACGAGGTCCCGGGGTATGTGGGCCCCATGACCGAGTACGAGGACGCCGAACGACCGGGTGCCGAGCGGTTGGACCGCATCGAGGGCGAGATCGACGAGATCCGCAACCGGGTGGCCGACCAACAGGGCGAGAACGAGCCGCGCTTCATCCAGGAGGGCGAGTTGTCCGAGGACGAACCGGTGGACGACACCATCGCCCCCCCGGGCTGACCAGGGGTTTCGGCGAGTCCGAGAATTTTTTCCCGAAATCGCGTTTCGCCTCCCGCCCCGCTGGAAAGTATGTAGATGTCCCGCCCCCCGGGAGCCCCACACACTGGGGGCGCCGCTTAGACGGCCCCCCCAGTGTGTGAGCACAAGCCGCTGACTCCGGTCGGCGGCTTCTGCGCGTCACGGCCGCGGTTTTCTCGAAGTGTGCGGAGTTGGGGCCGCTGGAGCGGCCCAACGCTGCACACTTCGACGGTTTCAGGCGGCGGCGGGCGAGGACGACGTCGCGGGGGCGTCGGCGAGGAGGTCGAGGACGGCCTCTTCCACGAACCCCTGGGTCGACAACTGACCGAACTCGGCGTCCTTGCCCAGCCGGTGCAGCGCGTCGGCGATGGTGACGCCCGCGTGGTAGCGGTCGACGATGCGGGGGTCGATGTAGGAGCTGCGGCACACGGCCGGGGTGTTGCCCAGGTAGTGCGCCACCTCGGCGATGGCCCGGGTGACGGCCCGCTTGCGGCCGGTCGGTGACGTCACCCCGGCCGACACGGCCAAGCCCACGGCGCACAGCACGGTGGCGTTCCACGTGCGGAAGTCCTTGGCGGTGAAGTCGCCGCCGGTGACCTCCTTGACGTAGACGTTGATGTCGGCCGAGCGCACGTCGCTCCACTCGTCCGCCTCGTTGCGGTAGGCGAGCAGCTCGGGCCCGCCGTTGCGCCGTCGCTTCAGCGCCCGGACGACGGCGGTGACGTCGGCATCCACGATGCTCTGGAGCCGTTGCTTGCCCGACTTGGCCACGTAGTCGAACGTGACCAGGTCGCCGCGCCCCACGGTCACGTGCTCCTTGCGGATGGTGGCCAGGCCGTAGGTCTGGTTCTGCTCGGCGTAGCCCTCGGTGCCGATGCGGAAGAAGCCGAGGTCGAGCAGGCGGGTGGCGCAGGCGAGCACCCGGTTGCGGGTGAGGTCGGGCTCGGCCAGGTGCTCGCGCAACGCCTCGCGCATGACGGGCAACGACCGGGCGAAGGCCAGCATGTGGTCGAACTTCTCCTGGTCCCGCCGCGTGCGC
>JAHWLA010000109.1 GCA_019347595.1 Actinomycetota bacterium | reverse complement strand
GGGCCCGGCCGCTACGGCGGCCACCGGTGCCCCGGCCACCGAAGTCAGCCAGGCGGCGTACACCCGGCCGGCCGACAAGCCTGGCGCGGCAGCCGCCACCTCCACGGCCCAGCCGGGCAGCCGCCGTCGGGACGACCTGGCAGTCACTGCGCCGGGTCGCCGCCACCGCAGCCGGCTGACGGCGCGCAGCACCAGCGCGCCGGCCACCACGGCGAGGGCGGGCGCCAGCGCCACCCCGGTCACGGTCGCCACCTCCACGGCGCCGGACGAGCGAGCCGTTCCCGGGGCGAACATGCCCGCTGAGCGGGCGCGCCTGCCTCCAGAACCGGCAGCCCGGCCGCGCACCGCCCGCTCACGCCAACCACCCCGGGTCAGGGGCGGGCGCGTCGGCCGCCCGGGGAGCCCGGGTCGGGAGCGTGTGCACGCCGCCGGGACCGGCCAGGCGGCGGAGGCGGTAGCCGTCACCGGCAGGCGTCGCCATCTCGGCCACTTCGGTGACCGCCCGTCGACCGTTCCGCCCCCGGGCCACATGGACAACGGCATCCACCGCCGCGGCCAACTGCTCCCGCAGCGCGGCGGCGGGCAGCCCCACGCCGGCCAACAGGGCCAACGTCTCCAACCGGCGCAAGGCGTCACCCGGGCCGTTGGCGTGGCAGGTCGACAACGAGCCGTCGTGACCGGTGTTCATGGCTTGGGCCATGTCGAACGCCTCGGCCCCCCGCACCTCGCCGACGACGATGCGGTCGGGCCGCATGCGCAGCGCGTTGCGCACCAGGTCGCGCACGGTCACCTCGCCCGCTCCCTCGGCGTTCGGCGGCCGGGCCTCCAGGCGCACGACGTGGTCGCACGGCAGCCGCAGCTCGGCGGCGTCCTCCACCGTCACCACTCGCTCGCCGGTGGCCACGCACCCCACCAGCGCAGCAAGCAGCGTCGTCTTGCCGGACGACGTCGGCCCGCTCACCACCACGTTCCACCGAGCCGCCACCGCCCAGCGCAGCAGGCGAGCGACCGACGGCGGGCAGAAGCTGTCAACCGAGAACGCCTGTCCGCCGAAGCGGCGCACCGTCAGGCACGGGCCGTCGACGGCGAGCGGCGGCAGCACGGCGTTGACGCGCGACCCGTCGGCCAGGCGGGCATCGACCACCGGCGAGGCGCGGTCGGCCCGGAGCCCGAGCGGGGCCACGATCTTCTCCACCACGTGGACCACGTCGTCGGGGGCGAGCCGCTCGCCGGTGGCCGAGAGCGCGCCCGCCCGCTCCACCCACACCCGGCCGTCGCCGTTGACCATGACCTCGGTGACCGACGGGTCGGCGAGCAGCGGCTCGAGGCGGCCCAGCCCGTGCACCTCGGCCAGCACCTCCTCCACCACCTGCGCCACCTCGTGCGCCGGCAGCAGCGGCGCCTCGTCGGCCACCAGCCGGCCCACGCCGTCGGCGTGCGGCGCCAGGCACGGCTCGGCCAAGAGCCGTCGGTGCACCCGGGCCCGCAGCTCGTCGCGCGTCGCGGGGCTCACAGCGCACCCCGCAAACGCCGGGCCAGTACGCGCGGCATCGCCGTGGCCAGCGACCCCGCATCGACCGCTCGGGACACAGCGGGGTCGAACGGCACGCGAGCGAGGACCGGCGCGCCCGCGGCCTCCGACACATCGACCATGCGCAGCAGGTGCCCGCCGTCGTCGACGACGACCACCCCTGACGGCCGTATCGACGGCGCCACGGCGTGCGCCCGGGCCACGGCCAGGTAGCAGGGACGGATGACGAGCAGCGACGCTTCGGCCGACGCCGCCACCCAGGTGCCCACCGGGTCGCCGGGGGGACCGCAGTCGACGACCACGACGTCGGACCGTCCGGCCAGTGCTCCCGCCAACCGGTCGCCCGGCCCCGTCCCCTCGCCGCGGGGCACGAGCCGCAACGACGGGCCGACGTCGACGGCCAGGCGCTCGAGGGCGTCCGCGCCGACCTCGGCGCCCGCCGCCACCCAGTCGAGGGCGCCGGGGCCGTCGGGCGGCGGCATGCCGAGCACGGCGGGCACGTCGCCGCCGAGGTCGACCAGCAACACCGGATGCTTGCGAGCGTGGAGGGCGGCGAGCGCCACGGCGACGACCGTGGTGCCGCTTCCTCCCTTGGCCGACCAACAGGCGACCAACATGTTCCCTCCCGGGCGCGTCGAACGAGGCTCGGGGGAAGAGAACGAGACGACGATAGGCCCGTTCCCCAGACGGCACAAGGCATTTTTCCGACGACGTTTCCGTCGCCGAGCCGACGGGGACGCACCCCCCATGGCGGCGTGGCAGCTCCTGACGATCCCGGGGACGCTGCTGCTGCTCAGCGCCGTCCTGTTCCTCTCGGCCAAGGCCGAGGACCGCTTCCTGTCCCCCCGCGCGCTGATCCTCGGCGTGACTCGCTCCCGGCGGAACTCGCCGGAGTACGCCGAGGTGTTCGTCGCCCGGCAGTTCGAGCGCCTGCTGCGCGATTACCAGCGGTAACCGGCGTTCCGTAGGCTCGCCTCTTCATGGAGGCCGCCTTCTTCGACCTGGACAAGACGGTCATCGCCAAGGCATCGATGGTCGCCTTCGGCGCGCCGTTCTACCGGGAGGGCCTCATCTCCCGCCGCCATGTCGTACGCGCCCTGTACGGCCAGCTCGTCTACATGCACCTGGGCGCCAGCGAACAGAAGCTGGCCCGCATCCGCGAGTCGGTGCTGCGCCTCACCCGCGGGTGGGAGCGGGACCGGGTCCGGCGCATCGTGCGGGAGGCGCTGGAAGAGGTCGTCGAGCCGATCATCTACGCCGAAGCGGCCGAGCTCATCGCCGAGCACCGGGCCGCGGGACGGCGGGTCTTCATCGTGTCGGCGTCGCCCGAGGAGATCGTCGAGCCGCTGGCCGAGTACCTCGGCGTCGACGAGGCCATCGCCAGCCGGTCGCGCGTCGACGACGACGGGCGGTACACGGGCGAGATGGCGTTCTACGCGTACGGCCCGTTCAAGGCGGAGGCCATGCGGGCGGTGGCCGCCGAGCATGACATCGACCTGGCGGCGTCGTACGCCTACTCCGACTCGTACACCGACGCGCCGATGCTCGAAGTCGTCGGGCACCCGGTGGCGGTGAACCCCGACCGCGTGCTGCTCAAGCTGGCGCGGGAACGGGACTGGGAGGTGCGCCACTTCACGCGGCCGGTGCCGCTGCGGACGCGGCGCGTCCCGACGCCGCCGCCCGGGCCGACCATGGCGGTCGGCGGGGTGGCAGCCGTTGCTGCGGGCGCAGCACTGGTGTGGTGGCGGGGACGGCGGATGCTTCCCCCGCCGCCGCCGTCACGGTGGGAGGCCGCTACTCGACGCGGAGCTTCTTGGCTGCGACTGCGCCGAGGGCGACGAGGATGAGGAGCAGGAAGAGCTTCTTCATGGCCGCGAACGCTACCCCGCCGCCGGGCCGCGCACGGCAGGCCGCTGACTAACGTGCCGCCCGGAGGTGTCCGGGCACCTGGTGGGCTCCCCCGCCTTCAAAGCGGGTGGTCGCAGCGATCCTGTGACGGCGGGTTCGATTCCCGTCCACCTCCGCCAGCCGGCGGGCCGCTATTGATCAGACGGTGAGCAGGTCGCGGGCGCCGGTGTCGCTCGAGGGATGGCGAAGCTTCGACATGGCCCGCGCCTCGATCTGGCGGATGCGCTCGCGGGTCAGATTGAAGTGCTCGCCGACCTCTTCCAGCGTGCGGGGCTCGCCGCGGTCGAGCCCGAAGCGCAACCGGAGGATCTCCCGTTCCCGCTCGTCGAGCGGTCCGAGCAGACGGGCGATCTCGTCGGGCAGCAGCGAGGTGGCCGCCATCTCGAACGGCGACTCGGCGGAGCGGTCCTCCACCACATCGCCGAGTTCGGCGTCGCCGTCCTCCCGCAGGGGCTCGGACAACGACAGCGGCTCGGCCGCGAACCGCAGTGCCTCGGTGACCTTGTCCTCCGGCAGCTCCACCTCGGTGGAAAGCTCGGTCAGGGTGGCCGGACGGCCCAGCTTCAGCTCCAGCCGGGCCCGCGCCTTCTGCAACCGGGCCAGCGTGTCGCCCGCATGGACGGGCAGGCGGATGGTACGCCCGGTGTTGGCAATGCCGCGGGTGATCGCCTGGCGAATCCACCACGTGGCGTAGGTGGAGAACTTGAAGCCCTTGCGCCAGTCGAACTTCTCGACGGCGTGCATGAGGCCCAGGTTCCCTTCCTGGATGAGGTCGAGGAGGGGCAGGCCGGATGCCTGGTACTTCTTGGCGATGGAGACGACCAAGCGGAGGTTGGACTGCACGAACGTGCGCTGGGCGTCGTCGCCTGTGTGCACCAGTCGCCGCAGCTCACGACGTCGGGCGGGCGTGAGCCCCTTGATGTGCTTCTCCAGCTCGGTGCGAGCGGCGGCGCCCGCCTCGATGGCCTGGGCGAGTCGAACCTCGTCGTCCTTGGTGAGCAGCGGGTACTGCCCGATATCGGTGAGGTAGAGCCGAACGAGGTCTTCCTCGTCCCGCTCGACTCGCTCCTTCGGCACGTTCTCCGAACCCTTCGCTTATTGCGACCCGCCGCCCGAGGCAACGATGCAACCGACGACCTGATTCCCACCATAACGACGACGTCAAGGCCGCTTTCCGACGCCTTCTGTCGTCTTTGATGCCCCTTCTTTCGACACATCGGTGTTCGACGGCGTGAGCTTGACTTCCTTCCGGTTACCGTTCGGGGCGTGGCCACTGACGGGACCGTCACCTTGGTAACGCTGGTTTTCGAGTCGACCGACGGTGCCCGCTTGCTCGACGCCTTGGCCCGCTACGTGGTGGTGTCGCGCGGGCACGACGGCTGCCGCAACATCGACCTGTGCCACTCGGTCACCCGGCCCGAACGATTCGTGGTGATCGAGAAGTGGGAGTCGCCCGAGGCGCAGCGGGCGCACCTCGACTCCGAGGAGTTCGCCGGGTTGGCCCGCGCATGTGAGGGGCTGTTGGCCAAGCCGCCCGAGATCGACCTGCTCGACGGCCTCTCCGCCCACGACCTGGCCTGACCTGTTCGGGTTGGGGTCTAGGGGCGGGTGGCAGCGGTCTCGGCGCAGGCGGCGTCGAGGTCGGCCCACGTCAGCCCGTCCGCCGACCACAACCGCTCGAACACCCGGTCGGCTGTGTCGGTGAACCCGTGCCGGTTGCGGAAGTGGTACAGCCGGCGGGGCTTGGACGGGGCGTAGCCCACCCGCTCGCACCGACCCACTGCGTAGGCATCCCACGCCGTGTGCTGTGGCAGCGTCAACGCCTCGTCGGCCGGCGCGTCGGCGAACGCCGGGTCGAGGCGGTCGACGGCCCGGAACAGCAGCCGGCCGACGACGTCGACGACCGACCGGTCGCTCAGCGTGCGAGGCACCTTCGCATTCTCGAAGGCGCCGCCCTGGACAGCGATGGTGATCGGATCGAGCGACGTCAGCCGCGACCGCCCCAAGGGCACCCGCTCGTCGATCTCGACTCGCACCTCGACATCGGCGGGGAGCCCGACGCGTCCCGCCACCTCGGCCACCAGCTCGGCGATGCGCCCCGCGTCGAACTGCACGAGGGTGAACGCCTCCGGCGTGACGACGACAGCGGCCACGGCGTCGGTCAGCGAACGGCCGCGTCGGCTTCGGCGCGCGCCTGCCGTGAGAGCTGCGAGATCTCCTCGACCTCGGCGGGCGTGAATCCGGCCAGCTCGCGGAAGCGGCGGGCCAGCTTGACCGGGCTGTCGTCCTCGTCGCCGCGGAACCCGCCCGCCGAAAACAGCTTGTCGACCACCCGCTGGAACTCCAGCGCCCGCGCCCGCCGTTCCGGGTCGTTCTCGGTCAGCCGCCGCAGCCAGTCGCTGCCCATCTTCACGTGGGTGACCTCGTCGGCCAGCATCCAGTCCTCGCAGAACTCCAGGACCGGGTCGGCGGTGGCCTGGCCGTACTCGCGCATGGTGTTGAACACGTCGATCGCCAGTCCCTCGAGCGCCCGGTTCACACCGGTCAGGCGCAGCACGGGGTCGGGGTTGCAGGCCGCCTCGAACAGGACGACGTTCTCGGCGTACTCGCCCACCTCGGTTCCCATGTGGTCGCCGAGCTTCACGGATATCTCGCAGTGGCGGGCCTCGTCCCAGCACTGGCGCGCCATGTCGAGCTTGAGCTCGAAGGGCGAGTCGGCGCCGACCTCGAAGTCCCAGCAGGTGCGGCCCGCGCCTTCGAGGGCCTGGATTTCGCCGGTGAAGATGGCGTGCATCATGGCCCGCGCTGCGTCGGGCGCTTCATGGCGCTCGGGGCGGAGTTGCGGCCCGGGGCGGCGCTTGCTGCCGGGCTCACGGGGCACTTGGCGCGGGTCGTTGAAGCGCTCCTCGGTGGAGATGCGCACGAACCGCTCGTCGCGTGCGAGCTCGGTGGCCTGCATGTGCCGCTTCATCCGATGCTCCCCTTGCCTGCGATGCCGCCCCCCCGCACCAGGATGGCTTCGAGTTGCGCTTGGTGGGCGGCCGCCCGCTCCACCTCTTCCTCGGTGTCGATGAGCGACTGGATGAGCATCTCGCCGTCCCGCCAGTCTTCGAACTCGTCGTCGAGCGCATGGCGCAGCGAGCGGATGGTGGGGGCGTCGGTAATCTGCGACGTGTTGTTCAGGTGGTAGGTGTAGGCCGCGATCTTGTGCGGGATCAGCACCCGGTAGACGCCGACGAGCTTCTCGATGGTCTCGCCCGGTGCCTCGGGCTCGGTCATGGCGTCGAAGAAGGCGACCACGTCGTCGTTGGCGGGCTGGGTGAGCCGCTCGGGGTTCATCTCCCGCAACTCCGGCAGGCGCTTGTGCCACAGCTCGGCATGCCACGCGTGCTTGTAGGTGTGGGTGCCGAGGCGCATCTTCACGTCGAGCTCGGGGACGGTGGCGACCCAGCCGCCCAGGGCCTCGAACAGCCGCATCTCGACCCACTTGTAGTGGCCGACGCGGCGGGCCGACTCCTCCACGGTGAAGGCGCCAGGCAGCTCCCGTCGGTCCCACGGGGCGAAGGCGGGGCGGGGCTTCTTGGGGTCGGCCACGAGCTCACTTTTAGCACCTGACCGCTCGGTCAAGAGTCGTCGACGGCCTCGGGATGCTCCACCGCAGGGACTTCGGCGACGGCCACGCCGGCCAGGATGAGGACCGCGCCCGCGGCAGCCACGAGGCCGAGGGCGTCGCCGGTGACGTAGCCGAGGGCCGCGGCCGCCACCGGTTCGAGCATGAGGAGGAGCGACGTGCGGGTCGGCCCCACCTGGCGCTGGCCCCAAATCTGGAGGGCGAAGGCCAGCGCCGAGACCGTGATCCCGGTATAGAGGGCGGCCAGCCACACACGCAGCGGGAAGGCGTACCCGCCGAGGAAGAGGCCGGGCACGAGGGAGGCGGCGCCGGCCACGGCCATCTGCGTCGCCGTAAAGGCCGTCGTCTCGAAACGGGGCGACCACTCCGACAGCAGGATGATGTGGACGGCGAAGGCGAACGCGCACCCGAGGGTGAGTGCTTCGCCCCATCCCAGCCCGAGGCCGGTGCGGTCGCCGGTCAGCAGGAACAGGCCCACGGTGGCGAGGACGACGCCCGCGAGGACCGGCCTGCTGGGGAACCGGCGCAACAGCACCGCCGACAACACGGGGACGATCACCACCAGGAGGTAGGTGACGAGGGCGGAGATCGGCGGCGTCGTGTACTGGAGGCCGACCGTCTGCAGCACGTAGCCGGTGAGGAGGACCGCGCCGCACGCGACGCCCGCCCGCACCCGGCCGGGTTGGCGGGGGGCGCGGCGAGCGAAGGGGGCGAGGGCCAGTGCGCCGATGAGGAAGCGCACGGCGAGGAACGGAACCGGCTCGGCGTCGCGCACCGCGTCCTGGACGACGGCGAACGTCGTCCCGAACAGCACGCCCGATGCGGCGATGGCGAGGTGGGCGCGCAGGACCATGGCCGCTCAGCTTGGCGCGCCGATGACGCAGTAGTGGGCACTCAGGCAGCCACTACTGCGTCATCAGCGACGTACCGTGCGCCACGGCGCTCTCGGCTTCGAGCGCATCCACCAAGCGCGCCGCCGCATCGCGCACGACGCGTGCCTTGTGGACGCTGTTGCGCCGGCCCGCGGGCGTGTCCATGTCGAACTCCAAGGAGATGCGGTCGTAGCAGTCGGTCATTGTGAATGTGACCTCGATGGTCGACCCCTCGTCGCCGGCCACCCGCCGGACCCGGATGAAGACGTACGCGCTCCCGTGATGGCCGGGCAGGTTCAGAAATCTGCGGACGTGCAACCTCGGGCGCGGCATCGGGGCGACCTCTCCTTCATCGCCTCCGACGGTACGCAGCCGGCGCGGTGCCGTCCCCCGAATTTCGCCCGCTACCGGTAGCCGTTGGTGATCGGCATGCGGCGGTCCTTGCCGAACGCCTTGGGCGTGACCCGCACCCCGGGCGGGCTCTGGCGGCGCTTGTACTCGGCCCGGTCCACCAAGCCGACGATCCGCCGCACCAGCGCCGGGTCGTGGCCCGCCTGCTCGAGCTCCGCCGCCGTGCGGTCCTGCTCCACGTAGGCCTCGAGGATGGGGTCGAGCACCTCGTAGGGCGGCAGGCTCTGGTCGTCGCGCTGGTCGGGGCGCAGCTCGGCCGACGGCGGCTTCTCCAGCACGGCCACCGGGATCACGTCGCGGCCCGCCCGCCGGTTGCGCTCCTCGCACAGCCGGTACACCAGTGTCTTGGGCACGTCCTTGATCACGGCGAAGCCGCCCGCGGTGTCGCCGTACAACGTCGAGTACCCCACGGCCGACTCGCTCTTGTTGCCGGTCGTCAGCACCAGCCAGCCGAACTTGTTGGACAGCGCCATCAGCGTGACGCCCCGGATGCGCGACTGCAGGTTCTCCTCG
>JAHWLA010000108.1 GCA_019347595.1 Actinomycetota bacterium | reverse complement strand
GTCCGCTTGGGCGCCCACCCCGCCGAGTCGCGCCGGCCCAGTGCGACCACGCTCGAGATCCCCGTGAGCGTCGACGCCGGGCGCACCGTCGAGGCATCGGTGGACTGGCGCCTCACCCTCCCCGGCGCCGTCGCCGACCGCATCTCCCGCAACGGCGACGCCATTCGCCTCGGGTCGTTCTTCCCCATCCTGGCGTGGGAGCGCGGCGTCGGCTGGGCCACCGACCCCGCCACATCGGGCTTCGCCGAGTCGTCCACGCCGGTGACGGCCGACTGGGCCGTCTCCATCACAGTGCCCGACGGGCTCGACGTCCTCGCCACGGGCGTTCCCGACGGCAGCGGCCGGTGGACGGCGACAGCGGCGCCCGACTTCGCCCTCTCGGTGGGCCGCTTCACGACAGCGAGCCACACAGCCCGCGCGCCCAACCCGGTGCAGGTGACCGTCGGCGTGCACGCCGGCATTCCCGAGTCGCCGCGGGCCTATCTCGACCGCGTGGTCGGCTCCTTGGAGGACTTCGCCCGTCGCTTCGGCCCCTACCCGTGGCCGACCCTCAGCTTCGCCATCACCCCCGAACTCCCCGGGGGGATCGAGTACCCCATGCACGTCATGCAGGGGCCGAAGACGGTGGGCCGGACGACGCCCCACGAGGTCGCCCACCAGTGGTTCTACGGGCTCGTCGCCAACAATCAGGGCCGCGACCCGTGGCTCGACGAGGGGTTGGCCAGTTGGGGGGAGGCCCGGTTCGAGAACGTGGTGCGCGAGTTCCAAGGGCGGCCGGTGCCGGCCGCGGGCCGAGGGCGCCTGGGCGAGCCGATGACGTTCTGGGAGTCGCGCCAGTCGATCTACTACCGCAGCGTCTACGTGCAGGGGGCGCAGGCGCTGGCCGCGCTGGGCCCGCCCGACCTCGTCGATTGCGCCCTGCGCATCTACGTCGCCCGCAACGCCTACCGGGTGGCGAAGCCCGCCGATCTGGTGGCCGCCGCCCAGGCTGTCTTCCCCGACGCGCCGGCCGTACTGGCCCGCTTCGGCATTCGGCCGTAGCGTTCGCCCATGCGAACCCTCGTAGAGGTTGCCGAGGCTGTCCGCGCGGGGGAGTGCACGGCTACGGAAGTGGTCGAGGAATGCCTCGATGCCATCGAGGCGGCCAACCCGGCGCTCAACGCCTTCGTCCACGTCGATCCCGGTCTTGCCCGTGCCGAAGCCCGCCGGGTCGACGACGCGGTGCGACGGGGTGACGACCCGGGGCCGCTGGCCGGCGTGCCGTTCGGGGTGAAGGACCTGGAGGACTGCGCGGGCATGCCGACCTCGCACGGTTCGCTGCTCTACAAGGGGCGCCCGCCCGTCGACCACGACTCCGTCCACGTCGGGCGCCTCCGGGCGGCGGGCGCCATCCCCGTCGGCAAGACGGCCGCGCCCGAGTTCGGCGCCACCTGCTACACGTCGACGCCCGCGTGGGGCACGGCCCGCAACCCGTGGGACCCCACCCGCACGCCGGGCGGCTCCAGCGGTGGCTCGGCGGCGGCGGTCGCCGCGGGCGTCGTCCCCTTCTGCACGGCGAGCGACGGCGGCGGCTCCACCCGCATCCCCGCTGCGTTCTGCGGGCTGGTCGGCTTCAAGCCGACGTTCGGCCGCATCCCCCACGAGCGGGGTGCGCCGTCGCAGACGTCGGTGTACAGCGCGCTCACCACGACCGTGCGCGATGCCGCCCGCCATCTCGACGTGGCCGCCGGGCCCGACGACCGCGACCGCACCTCGTTGCCCCACGCCGACGTCGTCTACGAGCGCGTCATCGAGGAGCTCGACACCGCAGGGTTGCGGGCCGCGTGGTCGACGGACCTCGGCTTCGCCGTCGTCGATCCCGAGGTCGCCACCCTCGCCGAAAAGGCGGCCGCCGCATTGGTGGAGGCGGCGCGCCTCGCCGTCGTCGACCGCCCCGTCTCGCTCCCCAGCCCGGTGGAGCAGTGGATCGCCTTGGGCGCCGTCGACCTGTGGCACGACATCGAGAAGGGCATGTGGCCCGACCGGTCGGCCGACTTCGACATCTACGCCCGACTGGCCTACCAGTCGACCGAGCAGCTCTCGGTGAAGCGCCTGGCGCGCTTTCACCGCATGCGCGCCGATCTCGAGTTCGCAGTGGCCGAGCTCTACCGCGACATCGACGTGCTGCTCACGCCTGCGACCGCCGTCCCTGCCTTCGCCGCCGAGGGGCCGCTTCCGACAGAGATCGCCGGGCAGACGGTGTTCCCGGCCATGGCGGTGCCGTTCACCATGATCGGGAACCTGTGCTGGAATCCCGCCGTGTCCCTGCCCGCAGGCCTCACGTCGGACGGCTTGCCGGTGGGGCTCCACATCATGTGCCGGCGGCACGCCGACGACGTGGTGCTGCGGCTGGCCCGGGTGTTCGAGCAGGCCCGGCCGTGGCCGAGGCACGCCGAGGTGAACGCGGCCTCGCGATAGCGGACCGCGGGCGGCGGGGTACGGTCATGCCATGGACGTCGTGCGTTGGGATCGCCGCCCCACACTGCGTCGCCCGGTCCTCGTGGCCGCTTTCGAGGGGTGGAACGACGCAGGCGACGGCGCGTCCAGCGCCGCCGAGTACCTGGTGGAGACGTGGGAAGCGGAGTCCTTCGCCGCCCTCGACCCCGAGGAGTTCTACGACTTCACAGTGGCGCGCCCCCACGTCCGCCTCGTCGACGGGATCACGCGTCAGGTGGAGTGGCCCGAACCGCAGTTCTCGGTGGCGTCGCCGCCGGAGTGCGACCGCGACATCGTGTTCCTCCAGGCGTGCGAGCCGCAGCTCAAGTGGCGCACGTTTGCCGACACCATCGTGGGCGTCGCCTCGACGCTCCAGGTCGAGCTGGCGGTGACGCTGGGAGCGCTGCTGGCCGAGGTGCCGCACACCCGCCCCGTGCGGGTGACGGGAACGGCGGGCAGCGCCGATCTCGCCGAGCGGCTGCATCTCGAGCGCTCCCGCTACGAGGGGCCGACCGGCATCGTGGGCGTTTTGCACGACGCCTTCGCCCGCGTGGGCGTCGAGTCGGCATCGCTGTGGGCGGCCGTGCCGCACTACGTCGCCAAGACGCCGTCGCCCAAGGCGACGTTGGCGCTGGTGGAGCGGGCGGCCGCGCTGCTGGAGGCGCCGGTCGACACGGTCGACCTCCAGATCGCGGCGGCGGCCTACGAGCGCCAGGTGAGCGAGGTCGTGGCCGACGACGAGGATGTCGCCGAGTACGTGCGCCGGCTGGAGGACGACGAGGGCGACGACGTGTTCGAGGCGGACGACATCCCCAGCGGCGACAGTCTGGCGGGCGAGGTCGAGCGCTTCCTCCGCGAACAACGACCCGACTGACGCTGCCCCCCCGTTCTGCGGACCAGAACGGGTAGGGCGGCCGTCGCCGTAGCCTGGGGTCGTGGCGGTGCTCGATCGGTTCAGCGAGATCACCCGCTCCTGGTTCTCCTCGACCTTCGAGGCGCCCACCCCGGCCCAGGAGCAGGGCTGGGACGCCATCAGCCGCGGCGACCACACGCTGATCCTCGCCCCCACCGGCTCGGGCAAGACCCTGGCCGCCTTCCTGTGGGCGCTGGACCGGCTCGTCACCACCCCGGCGCCGGCCGACGAGAAGCGGCGTTGCCGCGTCCTCTACGTCTCGCCGTTGAAGGCGCTGACCTACGACGTCGAGCGCAACCTGCGAGCGCCGCTGACGGGCATGGGGCTGGAGGCCGAGCGGGCGGGCGCACCGCCTCCCAACGTGAAGGTCGCCACCCGCACCGGGGACACGCCCCAAGCGGACCGCCGCGACATCGTGCGCCACCCGCCCGACATCCTCATCACCACGCCGGAGTCGCTCTATCTCATGCTCACGTCGCAGGCGCGCGACGTGCTGGCGTCGGTGGAGTACGTCATCGTCGACGAGATCCACGCCGTGGCCGCCACCAAGCGGGGCGCTCACCTGGCGCTGTCGCTGGAGCGGCTCGAGCGGGTCATCGAGCAGGCGGGCCACCAGCCGCCGCAGCGCATCGGGCTGTCGGCCACCCAGCGCCCGCTCGACGAGCTGGCCCGCTTCCTCGGCGGGACGGGGCGCAAGGTCGCCGTCGTCGACGCGGGCGTACGCAAGCAGCTCGAGCTGCAGGTGGTGGTCCCGGTCGAGGACATGGGCGAACTGGGCAAGCCGATCCTGCGCGACGGCGAGCCGGTTTTGTCCGGCCCGGCGGCCGGCGACCCCGAGGTGCGCACGTCGATCTGGCCCGCACTCCACCCCGTCCTGCTCGAACTCATCGCACGCCACACCTCGACGCTGGTGTTCGTGAACAGCCGCCGGCTGGCCGAGCGGTTGTCGGCCCGGCTCAACGAAGCGGCGGGCGAGGAGCTGGTCCGCGCCCACCACGGTTCGATTGCCCGCGAGCAGCGGTTGGAGATCGAGGACTCGCTGAAGGCGGGCAAGCTGCCGGCGCTGGTCGCCACCTCGTCGTTGGAGCTCGGCATCGACATGGGCGCCATCGACCTGGTGGTGCAGGTGGAGGCGCCGTCGTCGGTGGCGAGCGGGTTGCAGCGCATCGGCCGCGCCGGCCACAAGGTGGGGGAACCGAGCCGCGGCGTGATCTTCCCCAAGTTCCGCGGCGATCTGCTGGTGGCGGCCGTCACCGCGCAGCGGATGCAGCGGGGGTTGATCGAGGAGACGCGAGTCCCTCGCAACCCGCTCGACGTATTGGCTCAACAGATCGTGGCCATGGTGGCGATCGAGTCGATGACCGTCGACGAGGTGGCCGCCGTCGTGACCCGGGCCTACCCGTTCGGCGACCTCAGCCGCGAGCTGTTGGAGAACGTGCTCGACATGCTGTCCGGCCGCTACCCCAGCGACGAGTTCGCCGAGCTGCGCCCCCGCGTGGTGTGGGACCGGGTGGAGGGCACGCTGACCGCTCGCGGCGGGTCGCGCATGCTGGCGGTGACGAGCGGCGGCACCATCCCCGACCGCGGCCTGTTCGGCGTGTTCACCCCCGAGGGCGGGCGCGTCGGCGAGCTCGACGAGGAGTTCGTCTACGAGAGCCGGGCGGGGGAGACGATCCTGCTGGGCGCCACGACGTGGCGCATCGAGGAGATCGGGCGCGACCGGGTCGTCGTCACCCCGGCACCGGGCGAGCCGGGGAAGATGCCGTTCTGGCACGGCGACATGGTGGGCCGTCCCTACGAGCTGGGCCGGGCCATCGGCGCCTTCCTGCGCGAGGTCGACAAGCTCGACGACGGACAGCTCCACGACGACTACGCCCTCGACCCCTTGGCCGTTCGCAACCTGCGCGCCTACCTGGCCGAAGAACGCGAGGCCACCGGCGACAACCTCCCCACCGACCGGCAGCTCGTAGTGGAGCGCTTTCGCGACGAGCTGGGCGACTGGCGGATCTGCGTCCTGTCCCCATTCGGGGCGCGGGTGCACGCGCCGTGGGCGCTGGCCATGGAGTCGCGCATACGCGACCGCCTCGGCGTCGAGGTGCAGGCCATCTGGTCGGACGACGGCATCGTCCTGCGTCTGCCCGAAGCCGACGACGCGCCCGCCGTCGAAGCCATCGTCCTGGACCCCGAGGAGGTCGAGAAGCTGGTGGTCGACGCCGTCGGCTCCTCGGCGTTGTTCGCGTCCCGCTTCCGCGAGAACGCCGCTCGTGCGCTGTTGTTGCCGCGACGACGGCCGGGCACGCGCACGCCCTTGTGGCAGCAGCGCCAACGCTCGGCGGACCTGCTGGCCGTGGCGTCGCGCTACGGCTCGTTCCCCATCCTGTTGGAGACCTACCGCGAGTGCCTGCGCGACGTCTTCGACCTCCCCGCCCTCGTCTCGCTCATGGAGGACGTGCGCGCCCGCAAGGTGCGCGTCGTCCAGGTCGACACGCCGACTCCTTCGCCGTTCGCCTCGTCGTTGGCCTACTCCTACGTGGCGGCGTTCATGTACGAGGGCGACGCGCCGCTCGCCGAACGGCGGGCGCAAGCGCTTACGCTCGACCGGCGCATGCTGGCCGAGATGGTGGGCTCCGACGAGCTGCGCGAACTCATCGACCCCGAGTCGCTGGCGAGCCTGGAAGCCGAGCTGCAAGCCCTCGACGAACGGCGGTGGGCGCGTTCGCTCGACGGTGCGCACGACCTGCTGCGCCGGCTGGGCGACCTGTCGCCGGCCGAGCTCGACGCCCGGTGCACCGAGCCGTTCGCCGTGCAGTTGGCGCGGGCGCGACGGGCCGTCGAGGTGCGGGTGGCGGGCGAGGCGCGCCTGATCGCCATCGAGGACGCCGGCCGGTACCGCGACGCGCTCGGCGTGTCACCGCCGCCCGGTGTGCCCGACGCCTTCCTCGAACCGGTGGACGACGCGGTGGCGCAACTGGTGCGCCGGTGGGCGCGCACCCACGGGCCGTTCCGCGCTCTCGAGCCCGCCGCCCGCTTGGGCGCTCCGGTCGAGCTCGTCGATGCCGTCCTCCAGGAGCTGCACGCCGTCGGCACGTTGGTGCGCGGCGAGTTCCGGCCCGAAGGCACCGAGCGGGAGTGGTGCGACGTCGAGGTGCTGCGCCTGCTGCGGCAACGCTCGCTCGCCGCCCTGCGGCGGGAGGTGGAGCCGACGTCGACCGAGGCGCTGGCCCGCTTCCTGCCCGCGTGGCACGGCGTCGGCTCCGACGCCCGCGGGCTCGACCGGGTGGTGGAGGTGATCGCCCAACTGCAAGGCGTCGCCCTGCCCGCCAGCGTCCTGGAGCGCGACGTGCTGTCGGCGCGGGTGGCCGACTACTCGCCCCGGCTGCTTGACGAGTTGCTGTCGGCGGGCGAGGTCATGTGGGTGGGCGCCGGGCCGCTCGGGCGCGACGACGGCAAGGTGCTGCTGTTGCTGCGCGACCGGGCCGAGCTGTTGCTGCGGGTGTTGCGCCACCCCGACGGCGACCGGCCCGACGACGAGGAGCACGAGCGGTTGCGGGAGCTGCTCGCACGGCGGGGCGCGTGCTTCTTCCGCGACCTGGCGGGCGCCGACGACGCCCGCACGCTCGACGCCCTTTGGGACCTGGTGTGGGCGGGTGAGGTGACGAACGACGCCTTCGCGCCCGTGCGGGCGCTGTCGGCCAAGCGGCGGGGAGGCGGCAAGGCCCGCGGCGGACGGCCCCGCGTCGGCCACCTCAGCGTGCTCGGCCCACCCACTGCGCAAGGCCGGTGGTCGCTGGTGGAGCGGCGCGACATCGATGCCACCACGGCGTTGACGACGTTGGCCGGCGTGCTGCTCGACCGCCACGGCGTGCTCACGCGTGAGGCGGTGCGAGGCGAGGGCGTGCCCGGCGGGTATGCCGCGGTGTACCCGGTGCTGCGGGCCATGGAGGAGGCGGGGCGCGTCCGGCGCGGCTACTTCGTCACCGGCCTGGGGGGCGCGCAGTTCGCCGTGGCGGGCGCCGTGGACCGACTGCGGGCCGTGCGCGAGGGGAGCGGCGACGTCGTGGTGCTGGCTGCCACCGACCCGGCCCAGCCGTACGGCGTGGCGCTGCCGTGGCCGGTGAAGGGGCCGCAGCGGGTGGCGGGGGCCTACGTGGTGCTGGTCGACGGGTTGCCGTCGCTGTACGTGGAGCGCGGCGGCAAGGGGCTCACCGCGCTGCGCGAGTTCGACGAGTCGTGGGAGGAGCAGGCGGTCGCCGCGTTGGGCGGGCTGCTGGCCGGCGGCCGGTACTCGAAGCTCACGGTCGAACGGGTGCCCGAGCCGTTGGACCCCCTGCTGCGCGCCGCGGGCTTCGTGCCCACCCCCAAAGGCCTCGTCCGCTATGCGTAACCCCGTCCGTCCCGAGTACATAGCGTGCGGATTCCGCACGCTATGTACTCGGGACGTCGGGTGGTGGGGGCGGTGTGCCTGAGGGGGACACGCTGTTCCGCATGGCTCGGTCGTTGCACACGTGGCTCGTCGGTCGCACCATTACCGGCGCCCGCAGCCGGACGGTCAAAGCCCCGTTGGAGCGCGTCGTCGGCCAAGCCGTGACCGACGTCGAAGCCAAGGCGAAGCACCTGCTCATCACCTTCGACGGCGGCGACGTCCTGCACACCCACATGCGCATGACCGGCTCGTGGCACGTCTACACGGCGGGCGAGCGGTGGCGGAAGCCGGGCTGGCAGGCGGCGGCCGTCCTCGAAGCGGGCGACCGCGTGGCGGTGTGCTTCAACGCGCCCGTGGTCGAGCTACGGCGCGACGACGACGTGGGGGACCTCGGCCCCGACGTCCTGCGCCCGCCGATCGACTACGACGAGGTCCGGCGCCGTGCCGCCACCCGCCCGCCCGACCTCCCCGTCGGCGACCTGTTGCTCGACCAGCGCGTCGTCTCCGGCATCGGCAACATCTGGCGCTGTGAGGCGCTGTTCGCCCGCGGCGTCAATCCGTGGACGCCGCGTACCGCGCTCGACGACGACGAGCTCGACGGGTTGGTGCGCGCTGCGTCGCGTCTCATGACGGCGAGCGTCGATCCGATCGCCCGCCGCCCGCCGGCGCAGGTCTACGGGCGGGGTGGGCGACCGTGCCGGCGCTGCGGCACGCCCATCGCGGTGACGGGCAGCGGCGGCCACGTCCGAACGGTCTACTGGTGCCCTGGTTGCCAAGGGCCATTTCCGGAATAGCTCTTCACCGCGGCGGCTGGAAGTGCCGACAAGAAGAGGGTGATGAGCGTGCTTCCGCCGCCGTTGTCCCGGGCCAACCGGGAGGCACACGACGAGCGGGCTCGCGCCGTGAAGGCAGACCTCGACGACCTCCTCGCCGAGGTCGACGACGCCCTCACCCCCAACTGTGCGGGCCGTTCGACCACGTAGGTCGACAAACCCGCACAGTTTGCGGAAGGACGGCGGGTACGGTCGGCGGCGATGGCCCGCCGACGAGTGTTCGCCGACATCACGCCGCTGCGTGAGTCGCCCGA
>JAHWLA010000107.1 GCA_019347595.1 Actinomycetota bacterium | reverse complement strand
CACAATGAAGGTTGCCGTGCTCATGGGCTCGCCCAACGACAAGGACAAGATGGCGGGGGCCGCACAGATGCTGGAGCGGTTCGGGATCGAGGTCGACGAGCGGGTGTTGTCGGCCCACCGCAACCCGCACGACGTGGCCGAGCTCGCCTCCGGGCTGCGGGCCAACGGGTACGTGGCCGCCATCTGCGGTGCGGGGATGGCCGCCCATCTGGCGGGCGTGGTCGCCGCACACACCACGCTCCCGGTGATCGGCGTGCCCCTGTCGGGAGGTGCGCTGAACGGCGTGGACGCTCTCTACTCCACGGTGCAGATGCCCAAGGGCATCCCGGTGGCGACGGTGGCGGTCGACGGCAGCGCCAACGCCGGGATCCTGGTGGCCGAGATGCTGAGCATCACCGACGAGGGAATCGCCGACAAGCTCGCCGAGTTCCGCGCCGCCGGAGCCCGATGACGCCTGACCACCCCCCGTCCCGAGTACATAGCGTTCGGAATCCGAACGCTATGTACTCGAATGTGCTGGCGGCGCGGTACGCCAGCGAGGAGATGGTCGAGCTGTGGTCGCCGCGGCACAAGGTCGTACTCGAACGGCGGCTGTGGCTGGCCGTCCTCCGGGCCCAGCAACAGCTCGGCGTCGACGTTCCCGACGGGGTGATCGAGGCCTACGAGGCCGTCGTCGACAACGTCGACCTCGAATCCATCGAGGCTCGCGAGCGCATCACCAAGCACGACGTCAAGGCGCGCATCGAAGAATTCTGTGCACTGGCGGGCCACGAACACATCCACAAGGGGATGACGTCTCGCGACCTGACCGAGAACGTCGAGCAGCTCCAAGTGCGCCAGGCGCTCGAGCTCATTCGCGACCGGATGGTCGCCGCCCTCGCCCGGCTGGCCGAGCGAGCCGGCGAGCACGCCGAGACCGTGGTCACCGGCCGCACGCACAACGTCCCCGCCCAGGCCACCACCCTCGGCAAGCGCTTCGCCAACGCGGGCGAGGAGCTGCTGCAGGCGTTCACCCGGGTGGAGGAGCTGCTGGCCCGTTACCCGCTGCGAGGCATCAAGGGGCCGGTCGGTACCCAGCAGGACCAGCTCGACCTGGTGGCCGACCAGAACGCAGTCGACCGGTTGGAGGCGATGGTGGCCGAGCACCTCGGCTTCGCCGCCCTGCTCGACAACGTGGGCCAAGTCTACCCCCGCTCGCTCGACTTCGACGTGGTGAGCGCCCTGGTGCAGGCGGCGTCGGGGCCGGCCAACCTGGCCAAGACCATCAGGCTCATGGCGGGCCAGGACCTGGTGACCGAGGGCTTCCTGCCCGGCCAGGTGGGTTCGTCGGCCATGCCGCACAAGATGAACACGCGCTCGTGCGAGCGCATCGCCGGTTTCACGGCGATCCTCGCCGGCCACCTGGCCATGGTGACGGCGCTGACGGGCGACCAGTGGAACGAGGGCGACGTCAGTTGCTCGGTCGTGCGCCGGGTGGCGCTGCCCGATGCCTTCTTCGCCCTCGACGGCCTGTTCGAGACGTTCCTCACCGTGCTCGACGGCTTCGGCGCCTACCCCAACGTGGTCGAACGTGAGCTGCGCCGCTACCTCCCCTTCCTCGCCACCACCAAGGTGCTGCTCGCCATGGTGAAGGCAGGCGTGGGGCGCGAGCAGGCGCACGAGATCGTCAAGGAGCACTCGGTCGCCGCCGCGTTGGCATTGCGCGAGGGAGCCGACGAGAATCCGTTGGTGGCCCGTCTGGCTGCCGACGACCGGGTGCCCCTCGACGCCGGTGCCCTCCATGCGCTGCTGGCCGAGCCGCTCTCGTTCGTGGGCGCCGCGCCCCGCCAGGTCGCCGCCTTCGCCGCTCGCGTGGGCGAGGTCGTCGACCGCCACCCGACCGCTGCCAAGTACGTCCCGGAAGGAATCCTGTGAAGCACATCTACTCCGGCAAGGTCCGAGACGTCTACGACGTCGGGAACGACAACCTGCTGTTCGTCGCCAGCGACCGCATCTCGGCATTCGACGTCGTGATGGCGGAGCCGGTGCCCGACAAGGGCCGGGTACTCACCGCCATGACGGCCTTCTGGCTCGACCGCCTGGGCGATGTGGCGCCCAACCACCTCGTCTCCGTCGACCCCGCCGACTTCCCGGCCGAGGCCGCCGGCCTCCCCGATGTGGCGGGCCGAGCCATGCTCGTGCGCAAGGCCGACATGCTGAGCATCGAGTGCATCGTGCGCGGCTACCTGACGGGCTCGGCGTGGAAGGAGTACAAGGCGTCGGGGACCATGCACGGCACCCCGCTGCCCGGCGGCCTGCGGGAGAGCGACAAGCTGCCCGAGCCGGTCTTCACGCCGTCCACCAAGGCGGCCACCGGCCACGACGAGAACATCAGCTTCGAGGTGGCCTGCGACATCGTCGGCGCCGATGTGGCCAAGGCCGCCCGCGCCATCTCGCTGGACGCCTACCAGCGGGGCGCCGACTATGCCGCCGAGCGGGGGATCATCATCGCCGATACCAAGTTCGAGCTCGGTTTCATCGACGGCGAGTTGGCTGTCTGCGACGAGGTGCTGACGCCGGACTCGTCGCGCTTCTGGCCCGCCGAGGACTGGGCGCCGGGGTCGACGCCGCCCAGTTTCGACAAGCAGCCGGTGCGCGACTGGCTGGAGGCGACGGGCTGGGACAAGACGCCGCCGCCGCCGACGCTGACCGCCGAGGTGATCGGTACCTCCCGGGAACGGTACGTGGCGGCCTACGAGCGCATCACGGGCAAGCGCTTCGCCGACTGGTACGGAGTGCGGAATTGAGAACCTACGACGTTCTCGTCGAGGTGAGCCTGCGCCCGGGCATCGCCGATCCGCAGGGAGCGACCATCGAGCGGGCGCTCCCCGCCCTCGGCTTCGAAGGGGTGAGCGGCGTGCGCGTGGGAAAGGCCATGCGCTTCGCCATCGAGGCGACGGACGAGCCCGCAGCCCGCGGCGCGGTGGAGGAGTTGTGCAAACGGTTCCTCACTAACCCGGTCATCGAGGACGCCCGCATCGAGCTCACGGAGCGGTCGTGACGGCACGCGTCGGCGTCGTCCTCTTCCCCGGTTCCAACTGCGAGCACGACGCCGTCGAGGCGCTCGAGCAGCTGGGCGGCAAGGCGGAGGTGGTGTGGCACGGGTCGACATCGCTCGACGGCTTCGACGCCGTCGTCCTGCCCGGGGGGTTCGCCCACGGCGACTACCTGCGCCCCGGCGCCATCGCCCGCTTCTCGCCGATTATGTCGACTGTGACGGAATTCGCACGCGCCGGCGGGCCGGTGATCGGGATTTGCAACGGTTTCCAGGTTCTGACGGAGGCCGGTCTCCTGCCCGGGGCGCTGCAGAAGAACCGTGGCTTGAAGTTCCTCTGCTCCACCGTCGACATCCGAGTCGAAACCACGAAGTCCGCGCTGTCCTGCGAGGCAGAAGCGGGTGCCGTGCTACGGATACCCATCAACCATTTCGAGGGCAACTACACGTGCGACGAACGCACACTCGCCGAGCTTCGCGCCGAGGAGCGTATCGTCTTCCGCTACGTCGAGAACCCCAATGGCTCGGTCGACGACATCGCGGGGATATGCAACAGCGAGCGCAACGTCGTCGGCCTCATGCCGCATCCCGAACGAGCCAGTGACCCCCTGCTGGGCTCGACCGACGGGCTGACGATGCTGCGCTCGCTGTTGGCCGCTGCACGCGGCTGAGGCTTACTCGCCTCCGCGGCGGATTCCCGCAGCCCGCAGCACGGCGGCGTCCACGCCGGCCTCACGCCATGCCGCGTACGTGATGCCCTTGCGCTGACCGTATTCCCGGGCGGCCTTCACGAAGGCCTGCTCCAAAGCGCCTAGGTCGACGGTGGCAGACTTGGCCGCCAACTCCGACTGCAGGTTCATACGTTCCTGCACGAGTTGCAGGCGGGAAAGCGGGTCGGCACTGGGAAGGCGCGCCTCGATGTCGGCCAACCGCTTTTGAATGGAATCGGGGGTGCGCTTACGCCCGCGCTTGGGCTTGTGCGCTTCGAGTGCTTCGAGATAGCGGCGCACGGCTCGGCCCTGCTCGCGCCCGAGCGCGAGGGCCTCCTTGTGCTCCGGGGACATGCCAGGCTTGGCTCGCTTCTTGGGGGGCATGCACAAAGTATTACCTCCTCGCCGCCCTTCTTCAAGCTTACGGCCTCGTTCATTTGCCCAAACTTTGTCACCCGCGGTATCCGGTGAGCAGGCGGGCGTGACCACGTGGAACCGGGTTGTCGGCGCCGCCGGTTACCGTGGGGACGTGGGCGAGGAACTGCACCGAGCACTGGGACTGACCGACGACGAGGCGGCGGCAATCGAACGCATCCTCGGACGAGCGCCGAACCACTTGGAGCTCGCCATGTACGCCGTCATGTGGAGCGAGCACTGCTCGTACAAGTCGTCGCGCCTGCACCTGCGCCGCCTTCCCACCGAAGGCCCTCATGTCCTGGTGGGCCCCGGTGAGAACGCCGGCGTCATAGACGCAGGCGACGGTGTGGCGGTCGCTTTGCGAATCGAAAGTCACAACCACCCCTCCGCCGTGGAGCCCTACCAGGGGGCGGCCACCGGCGTCGGCGGCATACTCCGTGACATCTTCACCATGGGGGCGCGGCCGATCGCCGTCATGGACCCCCTCCGCTTCGGGCCGCTCGACGACGCCCGCAGCCGCTGGATCTTCGAGGGCGTCGTCAGCGGTATCTCGGGCTACGGCAACTCGGTCGGCGTGCCGACGGTCGGCGGCGAGGTCGTCTTCGACGAGTGCTACGCCGACAACCCGCTGGTCAACGTCCTCTGCCTCGGCGTCATGCCGAAGGACCGCCTCGTGTTGGGCCGGGCCAGCGGCGTGGGCAACCTCGCCGTGCTGCTGGGGTCGACCACCGGCCGCGACGGCATCGGGGGCGTCAGCGTGCTGGCCTCGGCGGGCTTCGGCGACGCCGTGGCCGACGCCGACAAGCGCCCGAGCGTCCAGGTGGGCGACCCCTTCGAGGAGAAGCGGCTCATCGAGGCGTGCCTGGAGCTGCTCGACGCGGGCCTGGTCGTCGGCATCCAGGACCTCGGCGGTGCAGGCCTCACCTGCGCCACCAGCGAGACGGCATCGCGCGGCGGCGTCGGCATGGACGTGTGGGTGTCGGCCGTGCCCCAGCGCGAGCCGGGCATGGAGCCGTTCGAGGTCATGACCAGCGAGAGCCAGGAGCGCATGCTGGCGATCGTCACCCCCGAGGCGCTCGACGCCGTGCTGGCCACCTGCCGGCGCTGGGAGGTGCGGGCGTCGGTCGTGGGGCGGGTCACCGAGGACGGCGGCCGGCTCCGCATCTTCGACCGGCCCGACGGCGACCGGCTGGCCGACGTGCCCGCCGCCTCGTTGCACGAGGACGCCCCGCTCTACGACCGCCCCATCGCCCGTCCCGCCTGGCAGGACGAGTTGCTGGCGGCCTCGCCCGCCTCGCTGCCCGCACCGGTCGACGCGGGCGACGACCTGCTCGCCATGCTCGTCGACGCGTCGTGGGTCTACTCGCAGTACGACCATCAGTTGTTCCTCAACACCGTCGAGGCGCCGGGGGCGGATGCCGCCGTGCTGCGCCTGAAGGCACCCGGCCTCCCCGGCCGTTCCACCAAGGGGCTGGCGCTGAGCACCGACGGCAACGCCCGCTGGTGCGCGCTCGACCCGCGCCGGGGCACGGCGATGGCCGTGGCCGAGTCGGCGCTGAACGTGGCCTGTGCGGGCGCCCGCCCGGTGGCGCTGGTGAACTGCCTCAACTTCGGCAACCCCGAGCACCCCGAGGTGATGTGGCAACTGTCGGAGGCGATCGACGGGATGGCCGAGGCCTGCCTGGCGCTCGACCTGCCCGTCATCGGGGGCAACGTCAGCCTCTACAACGAGAGCCGCGGTCGCGACATCGACCCCACGCCGGTGGTCGGTGTGCTCGGCCTCATCGACCGGCTGGAGCGCAAGCCCCCGACCGTGGCGATGGTGCCCGGCGGGCGGCTGGTGATGCTGGGCGCCACCGTGCCCGAGCTGGGCGGGTCGCTGTGGGCACTCCGGGCCCACGGCCACCGGGGCGGCACGCTCCCGCCGCTCGACCTGGCGTTCCACGCCCGGCTGCTCGACCTGGTGCGGGCGCTGGTCACCGACGGTCTGGCGGCCGGGATCCACGACGTGTCCGAGGGCGGCGTCGGCGTGGCGCTGGCCGAGATGGCACTTCGCTCGCAGGTCGGCTTCCGCGCTTCCGGCATCGACGGGCACGCCGAGCTGTTCGCCGAGTCGCCGTCGCGCGTCGTGGTGTGCGCGGTGGGCGACGCCGCCGACGAGGTGGTGCGCCGGGCCGGCGAGGCGGGCGTGCCGGCGTCGCTCTTGGGAGAGGCGGGGGGCGACCGGTTGATCGTCGACGGGCTGGTCGACGTCTCGTTGGCCGACGCCACGGCGGCATGGCGCAACGCCATCCCGAAGGCGCTCGCCCCATCCCGATAGCCTTCCCGCATGGAGCAGCCGGGGCTGGTTGAGCGCATCGACCATCTCACGGCCGCCGTCGCCGACCTCGCCTTCAAGCTCGACACGCTGACCAGTTCGACGACGGCGTTCCGTGAGTCGTTCGGCGATCGGATGACCGATTACGCCGATCTCGTCGCCCATTGGAGCATCGAGACCGAGCAGAACCTGGCCACGCAGCGCCGCACCACGGAGCGGGTGCTGGGCGAGCTGCGCCAGGCGATCGCCGAGCGGGACGAGGCGGTCACCCGGCTCACCACGCTGGTCGAGGGGTTGGCCGAAGCGATGGGGAAGGCCGAGCGCCGCACCGTCGAGGCGGTGGAGGCGGTGGGGGCCGACATGCGGCGGGTGGCGGACGACAAGCCGCTGAAGGCGCTGCGGACCGAGCTCACCAAGCAGATCGCAGGCATTCGCGAAGCGCTGGTCGACGAGCCCAGCTCCGACGACGCTCTGGCCGCCGTGCTGGCCGAGGTGGCCGAGGTGCGCAAGGAACTGCCGACGGGTGACCTGCACGAATTGGCCGAGGAGGTGCGGGGGCTGCGGCGCGAGATGGCCCGGCTGCCCGACGGCGAGGCGGCGCTGGGGCAGGTGGCCGCCGACGTGCGCGAGCTGCGCACGCTGCTGGCCGAGGCGGACGTCGAGGACGTGGAGGACGAGGTGTCCTTCGCCGCCGCGCTGGGGGAGCAGTTGGCGGCCATGCGGGAGGAGCTGGCCGCCCTGCGCACGCGAGTGGACGCCAAGCCGCCGGTGCCCGACGAGGTGCTGGCGCTCACCGCGGAGCTCCAGGCGTTGCGGGCGGAGCTCGAGAACGAGCCCGAGTCCGTCGAGGGGGCGCCGGCCCTCGCCGAGCCCGACCACCGCTTGCAGGAGACGCTGGCCGAGCTGGTGTTCGAGGTGCGGGCGCTGCGCCGCCGGTTCCCGGTGCGGGCCGCCGACGCCCCGGCCGAGGCGGCGGCCGAGGCGACTGTCGCGGCCGATCCCGCCGCCGCCCCGCCGGTCACCGCGCCCAAGCGCCGCCGCCGCTCCGCCGACTAACCCCCATCCGATTCCGTACGCAGAACGCCGCCGCTTGCGCTCAGGTCGCGTACCAGCACGAGCCGAAGCCGCCGATCTCGTTCCGGAGGCAAAACCGCCCGCACAGCGGGCATTTCTGCCCCCAGAACGGGCCGCGCACCGCCGCCTCCCGCTTCTGGGTGCCGAAATTGTCGCTCAGCGGGATCTTTGGCACCCAGAAGCACCCACGCCGCTGGGTCAGCCAGCCGGTGCCCGCTCTCGCAGGGCGTCAAGGGCCGCGTCGGGCACGTCGAGGTCGCCGGTGCCGACGCCGACCCGCAGGTCCGGCTTGTACGTCCCGTGGTGGTCCGACCCGCCCGTCGCCACCAAGCCCAGCTCGTCAGCCAGCGCCAGCAGCCCGGCTCGTTCCTCGGGCGAGTACCGCCCGTACGCGCACTCCATCCCCCCGAAGCCCAGCCCCGCCAGCCCCCGCACCACCGACGCCAGCGCGGCCGGCTCCAGCGCCAGGCTCAATGGGTGGGCGAGCACGGCCACCCCGCCAGACGCCGTCGCCAGCCGCACGGCGTCGGCAGGCGCCAGCCGCTCCTTCTCCACGTAGCCCGGCCGGCCCTTGGCCAGCCACACGTCGAACGCCTCCTGGATCGACCCCACCACGCCCCGCCGAACCAGCAGCGCCGCCGCGTGGGGCCGCCCCGCGCCCATGCCGCTCGCCTCCGCCAGCAAGTCGGCGTACGGCAGTCCCAGCCGGGCGCACATCACCTCGTTGCGCCGGTCCCGCGCCTCCTGCAAACGCACCAGCTCGTCCTGCAGCGGCCCCGGCCCCGGCTCCACGAAGTACACCAGCACATGCATGGCACCTGGGCCGTCCCATGTGCACGACAGTTCGCATCCGGGCACAAGCTCGACCCCCGCCGACGCCGCCGCAGCCCGGGCCGCCTCGATGCCGTCGAGCCGGTCGTGATCGGTCAACGCCACCGCCGTGCACCCGGCCGCGGCGGCCAGCTCGGGGATGCGCTCGGGCGGATCGCTTCCGTCCGAAACCGTCGAGTGGGTGTGAAGATCGATCACGCGCGCAGGGTATGTCACCATGGGCTGTGTGACGGGCGCACTCGACTTCCCCTCGCGCGCCGCCGAGGACAACGCAGACGACGACCACCCCAAGGAGGCATGCGGGGTCTTCGGCCTCTACGCCCCCGGCCTTCCCGTCGCCCACCTCACGTTCGACGGCCTCTACGCCCTGCAGCACCGCGGCCAGGAGTCGGCGGGCATGGCGGTCAGCGACGGCGACACCATCACCATCGACAAGGACATGGGCCTGGTCAGCAACGTCTTCAACGACTACAAGCTGGCCGCCCTCCCCGGGCACCTCGCCATCGGCCACACCCGCTACTCCAC
>JAHWLA010000106.1 GCA_019347595.1 Actinomycetota bacterium | reverse complement strand
TGGATGGGCGGTACGCCGTCCGCCCATCCACTGTCGCGCCGATTGTCAGGACGTACCGAACGTGTTCGGCGCGACAACCGGCACCGGGCAGTTGACGGTGAAGACGGTCCCCTTGGTATCGGGGACGCCGGGGAACTCGTGGAGCTCGCCGGCGTCGCGCAGGGCGAACAGCTCGCGCTGGCTGGAGACGAGCTTGGGAGTGGCGGTGCCCTTCCACTGGTACGCGAAGTGGTCCCAGTACGGGCTCCACGCCGGCTCGCCTGCCGAGAAGTCGAAGACCGAGGGCTGGAAGCCCATCGGCCCCGGTCCTTCCACCCCGTTCATGAAGACGTTGGTGCGCCCGGTGGCCCCCGCCTCGGTGGGGCCGTCCTGGAGCCGGGGCGAGAACCCCGTGAAGGTCATCTCGGCCATGGGCTTCATGGAGTGGTCCATGACGAAGTACCGGTTGTTCGGATAGCACTCGCTGAGCTTGAACGTGACCCGTCCGGCGGTCGTGTCGGGCTCCTCCAGCAACTGCCCCTTGCCGAGGTAGGCCTTCTTCTCGTTGTCGACCGGCATGGCGCCGCTCGACCACTTCACCATGCCGTAGTTCACGACGATGCCCGTCCTTTCGACGGTGAGCGCCCCGGACCGCTCGGCGTCCCTGACCTCGGCCACCGATCGGAGGAGCCGAGGATCGCCGCCGCCGGACCATCGGACACGGTGCAGCGTCCACGCCGGGGTGTAGTCGTCCCGGCCCGGCTCCGAGGAGAACACGGTCGGCTGCCCGGACGCCCCGTTGTCGAAGAGGTAGGCCGCGCCGGAGAGCGCCTCGGTGGCCAGGGGCGCCAGCTTCGGGACGAAGACGAGCTTCTCCGCCGTCGCGAACGCCTGCTCCGACGTGTCGGTGCGGACGAAGTGGACGTCCTTGCCGTCGAAGGCACCGCTGTGGAGCTTCATGGTGACGAAGCCGAAGGCGCCTTCCCATCCGTCCGGCGTGAGGGAGAAGTCGATGACGTCACCGACGACGGCTCGCGCTTGCTCCTTGGCGTCCTCGACGGACGTGGTGGTGACGTTCCCTCCAGTGCCCGGCGACCCCGTCACCGGGTCGTCGTCGCGGCCGCAGGCGGCGAGGAGCGTCGGTAGCGCACCTCCCACCAGGACGAGGCCAACCCCTCGCTTCACCGTCCAACCGAAGAACTGCCGCCGATCCAGATCCCGCAGACCCGTATCCGATGCATTCACTCGATGTCCCCCTTCGGGCGTCCGTGGTGAAGTCGGGCGGGGAACCCGGTGGTCGTGCGGCGCATTCCCGGTGCCGTCGAAAAGCCGTCGTCCACGATCCGCGGCACCGAGCTCGACGTGAGGGAGCCCGACCGTGGTGCGAGAACCAGCGGAATGGACGGCCGTTGCCGTCAGCGGTGGACGAGCCGGTGCGCGAATCGTTCGAGGCGTGCGGCCGCCGGTCGTCGGGGCTCGCGGTCGCGCAGCCGGCGGAGCGACCGCTTCACCAACCTCGCCGTCTCGGCCGCCGAGGAGCAGTCCCAGCAGTGGCGCACGTGGTCGGCAATGCGCCGCGCTTCGGCGTCGTCGAGCTCGGCGTCGACCCAGGCGTCCACGGACTTGCTCAGCCGCCGATGGTGTCGCGGTCGCACGCCGGCGAAACCCCCTCCCGTTGCCTTCTCATTCCCGCGGAATGCCGGAGCACGTCGTAGGGTTCCCGTGCCGTGAGCGGGACGCCGGCTGCCAGCGACGAGCGTCGTCGCGACGCGTTCGCGGCCTACGTCCTCCCCGAGATCGACGTGCTGCTGCGGGTCGCCCGCACGCTCGTACCACGGCCGGCGGACGCCGAGGACCTCGTGCAGGACACCCTGTTGCGCGCCTTTCGGTCGATCGAGTCGTTCGACGGGCGCCACCCGCGGGCGTGGCTGCTGACGATCATGCGCAATGCGGAGATGAACCGCACGCGGCGCCGCCGGCCGGAGCTGCTCGACGACCCCGACTCGGCCGAACGGGTCGGCCACGAGGAGAACCTGGCCGCATCGCCGGAGGCCGCGATCGTCGGCGAGACATTCGATGCCGTGGTGGTCGAATCGCTCGACGCCCTGCCCGACCGCTTCCGCCGGGTGGTCGTACTGGTCGACGTCGACGGGCTTACCTACGCGGAGGCGGCCCATCTCATCGGCGTTCCGGTCGGGACGGTCATGAGCCGGCTGCACAGGGCGCGCACCCGGATCCGGGAGAGGTTGGCGGCGGCCGGGCTGGCGCCACGAAGGAGTGAAGGATGAAGGGCTGGATTCGGCGGCGAGAGGCGACCTGCGCAGAGGTGGCCCAGGTGTTGCAGCGATACCTGGACGGCCAGGTGGACGATCTGACGGCGCGGCGTGTTCGCCGCCACCTCGATCACTGCCGGCGCTGCGGGCTGGAACTCGAGACGTACCAGGCGATCAAGGTGGCACTCGCCCGCCGTGGTGAGCGCGTCGACCCCGAGGCCGTCGAGCGGCTGCGCGCCTTCGGCGAGCGGCTCGCCGAGCGGGGCCTCGGCGAGGACAGCGGGTCCTCGGCATGATCCCTGCCCGACCCGCCGATCGGGCAGGGAGGGCCGGCCGTCGTCGGGCGACCGACTCTCGCGACCCCTCGGCTGCCGGTGGTTCCGCCGCACCGGTGGCCGGGGGTGGCGCGATTCGCCGAGCGCCGGCTTCGCGGACGAGGACGTCGGGCGCCCGCTCGAACCGCGGGGCCCGTCACGCTTGTTGTCGTCGCTCCGCCTCGGCGATGGCGTGGGCGGCGTTGATGAGCCCGATGTGAGTGAACGCTTGCGGGAAGTTGCCGAGCATCTCACCCGTGCGCCCGTCGACCTCCTCGGCCAACAGGCCGACATCGTTGGCGAGCGACGTGATCGCCTCGAACGACGACCGGGCGCGGTCGAGGTCGCCTGCCAGGGCGAGGGCATGGGCCAGCCAGTACGTGCAGATGCCGAAGGCGCCCTCCTCGCCGCCGAGGCCGTCGGCCGCGCGGTAGCGGTACACGAGCCCGCGGTCGTCGGTGAGGTGTTCGGCCACCGCGTCCACCGTCGCCCGCACACGCGGGTCGTCAGCCGGGAGAAATCCCACGATCGGGATCATGAGCGCCGACGCGTCGAGGTCGTCGTCGCCGAACGACTGGGTGAAGGCCTTCGCCGTGTCGCTCCACCCCTCGGCGAGGATGGCGTCACGGACGAGATCGCGGTCTCGACACCACTGCGCCCGTCGGTCGCCGGCCCGCAAGTGGTCGGCCAAGCCCGCCGCCCGGTCGAGGGCCACCCAGCACATGAGCTTCGAGTACAGGAAGTGACGCGGCTCGCCCCGCATCTCCCAGATGCCGTGGTCGGCCTCCCGCCACCGGGCCGCGGCCCGGTCCGCCATGTCGGACAGGAACCCGGCGGTGGCGTCGTCCAGCGCGGCCACCCGGTCGGCGTAGAGGGCGGCGGCATCGAGGAGCTCGCCGTACACGTCGAGCTGCGACTGGCGCCACGCGGCGTTCCCTACCCGCACGGGACGGCTCCCGCGATGTCCGGCGAGATGGTCGAGCTCGTGCTCGTCGACTCGGCGCTCCCCGCCGACCCCGTAGAGGATCTGGAGGGCGTCGCCGTCGTCGTCCGACGCGCCGGCGGCGGTCACGAAGAACCGGAAGAAGCCCGACACCTCGTCCGGACAGGCAGCCACCCACAGCGCCGAGAGCGTGAGGCTGGCGTCGCGGACCCACGCGTAGCGGTAGTCCCAGTTGCGCTCGCCCCCGATGGCCTCGGGCAGCGAGGTCGTCGGCGCTGCGATCATCGCACCGGTGGGCGCGTACGTCAGCGCCTGGAGCACGCGGCCGCTGTGATGCACGAGGTCGGCCCACGGCCCCTCGTAGCCCTGGTGCAGGGCGGACCACGACTGCCAGCCCCGAACGGTGCCGTACAGCCAGGCCCGCACCTGGTCGGTCGTCCACGCCGACGCGGTACCGGCCCACGGGCCCGACGCCCGCAGGGCCAGGCCGAATCGCTCACCAGGCCGCACCACGAACGACGACCGTGCCGTCGCGTCGTCGACATGGACGGGCGCCGGGCACGACAGGACGTAGGCGGTCGGCCCGCCGCGGCAGACGGCGCCGCCCGTGACCGGGTGCCACCGGGGGCGGGTGAGGCCGTACTCGGGGCGGGGAGCGACCTCGGACGCCACCTCCACCTCGCCCTCGACGCCCTCGACCAGACGGACGACGGCGTGCGGCGCCCGGTGCCCGATCCCATGACCGCGTTCGAGCGGCATGAACACCAGTGCGTCGGTCACCGTTACCGTGCCCGACGGCGTCCGAAACTCCGAGCGCAACACCATCGACCCGTCGACGTAGCGGCGTGACACCGCGAACGCCTCGGTGGGCGCCAAGCGCCAGTGACCCGCGTCGTCGTCGAGGATGCGGGCGAAGGTGGCGGGCGAGTCGAACCGAGGGAGGCATGCCCAGTCGATGGAACCGCTTCGGCTCACCAACGCAGCGCCCTGGCTGTCCGACAGCAACGCGTAGTCGGCGATGGCCGGGGGACCGGCGTCGCTCATCGTGCGTCGAGCCAGGCGTAGGCGGCGCTCGTGGCCGTCACGTAGACGACGTGGTGCCACAGATCGACGGCGACCTCGGTGGCGCCCCATTCCGTGGCGGGCGGCGCCGCCCCGGTGGCGGGCACGACAACCTGCTCGGCGCCCCACACCGCTCCCAGGTGGGCGGCCGCGGCCGGTGCGCCCCGCAGCCCTACGGCGGCCAGCAGCCCGCGGACGGCGCCCCATCCGGTGCCGTAGGCCCAGTGCACGAGGTTGTTGAACCGGTGCTCGCCCTGCTCGTCGACAGGCGCCACGCCCAATACCTTGCTGGCTGCCCGGGCAGGCGTCGTGCTCGGCTCCCGCTTGCGCAGCTTGGCCTCGACGGTGCTCGACACGGTCATCGCTGCGGTTCCGACGACCCCCGCAGCCAACCCTTTGCCCACGGCGGCGGCCACCGCTCCCAGCCGCACCGCGGCGATGTCGCCGGTGTGCGCCCGACCGCCGATCACGCGGCCACCCAGCCGTACACCAACGCGAGGACGGAGCCGTATGCCGCGTGTCCCATGAGCATCCCGACGGGGGTCATACCTCCCCAGTCCTTCCCCAACACTCCGGGCGCCGACAACCGGAGCTCGCCGCGGTCGTCCGCGGCGACCGTCGCGGCGTCCACCGACCCGCCGACGGCCGTGAAGGCGGCGGCATAGGCGAGCCCGAACAGGACGGTGCCCATCATGAGGTGGATGGCGGTACCGATCCCCGTTGCCGTGGACCGGTCGCCGGAGACCATCGACCCCATCACGAGCGGCATCGGCGGCATTCCGGTCAGGCCTGCCGCCGCCGACATCTGCATAAGCGCCGTCATCACCACCGTCCCTGCGAACCCGGCCACCAGCGCTGCTGTCGGCTCGAACTCCGCCATGGCGCTCACCTCCACGGTGGCAACCCGTTCACCGGCGATCACGATTCCGTCGCCCCCGTCGGCGGCTGGTCGCGAGCGCGTGCAGGGCTCGGCATGGGCTCCTACGGTGGGGCGCGAACGCCAGTCACGGAGGTGAGCGACATGACTCCCATCGGCCCCGCTCAGGAGTCCTTGCAGCACTGGAGCGCGGTGGCGCCCGCCTGGGAGTCCTACCGCGATCGCCTGTTCCAGGAGGCGCGGCCGGTCTCGGAGCGGCTCGTCGACGAGGTCGACCCGCAACCCGGCCAGACGGTGTTGGAGGTGACTGCCGGGCCAGGCGAGACCGGTTTCCTTGCCGCTCGCCGTCTCGGCCCGACCGGCCGGCTCATCTCGAGCGACTTCGTTCCCGCCATGGTGGAGGCGGCGCAGCGCGGCGCCGAGCGACAGGGCCTCGACAACGTCGAGTGCCGTGTCCTCGACGCCCAGCAGATCGACCTGCCCGACGACAGCGTCGACGGTGTGCTGTCGCGATTCGGGCTCATGTTGGTGCCCGAGCAGGAGCGGGCCATGGGGGAGATCCGCCGCGTGCTGCGCCCGGGTGGCCGGTTCGCGTACGCCACGTGGGGCCCGCCCGACCGTAATCCGTGGCTCTTCCAGATCGTGCTGGCCCTGCTCCAGAACGGCCACGCCCCGCCGGGCGACCCGTTCGCGCCGGGAGGCGTCTTCTCACTGTCCGCGCCCGACCGGAACCGCGAGCTGGCCACGGCAGGCGGGTTCACCGATGTCGAGGTCGAGGAGGTCACAGGTGTCATGCGCTTCGACAGCCCGGACGACTACTGGACGTTCAACACGTCGGTGGCCGGACCGGTGGCGCAGCTCGTCGCCTCGCTCGACGCTGACCAGGTCGGCGCCATCCGGGCCACCCTGGGCCCGTCGTTGGCCCCGTTCGAGCAGGACGGCAAGCTCGAGATGCCCTGGCTGAGTGTGGTCACCAGAGCGGCGTGATCCGTGCACTGCCCGGGTGGGGGGCTGCGACGACGGGGGAGTGCCGTCCGCCGTCGCCGACCGGGGTAGGACGAGATCATGGGCACATACCAACGAGCACGACCGGCAGGCCCGCCCGCCGCCGCCGCTCGCGGCCGACCGGGCGGGATCGGGCGGGCGACGTCACCAGAGGCCGAGCGGGTGAGCGACGACCTGCGACGCCATGCCGGCGAGTTCCTCGACGAGCGCCGTCGTGTCGCCCGTCTGTCGCTCGTTGCCGCAGGCGCCATGGGGGTCGTGGCCGCCTACCAGGTGGGCGTGCTGCGACGGCTGCCCGAGCCTCCCCTGCGGTTGTTCGACGCCGAGCGGGTCGATGCCTCGGGCGAGGCCTACCAACTATTCAAGACGCCCGACGCCGCGCTGGGCCTCGCCGGCTACGCGGTCACGCTGGCATTGGCAGGCGCGGGGTCGGCCGACCGATGGCGGCAGCGCCCGTGGCTGCCACTGGCCCTGGCGGCGAAGGTCGCTGCCGACGCAGCAGGAGGGGTGTACCTCACCGCCGAGCAGGCGTCGAAGCACGGCCGCTTCTGCTCGTGGTGCCTGGCCGCTTCGGCCGCCAGCGTCGCCATGGTCCCGCACGTCCTGCCCGAGGCCCGCGCCGCGGCCGCCTGCCTCCTCGGCCGCTGACGACGCCGAGCCCGGTACGTCCCGCGGCTGAGCCACGCATGCGTTCGCCATCGACGACGACGGACGCCGACGTGAGCGAAGCGGCCAGACCCGGCGATCGTGCGTTGCCCGCTTCGGCGCCCTGCGCCGCGGGCCGGTGACGCCCCGAGATCGATACTGCTCGCGGTGATCGAGCTCCTCCGAGCAGGCGGGCAATTTCGTCGACTCTTCCTCGCCCACACCGTCTCCCGCGCGGGCGACGCGTTCAACACCGTGGCGCTCGTCGTGGTGGTGTTCGAGTTGACGGGCTCGGGGGTGGGCGTCGCCGGCGCCGTGGGCTTCGAGGTGCTACCGGTGCTGCTCCTCGGTCCCGTTGCCGGTCTGGCGGCCGACCGCCTGCCGCGGCGGACGCTCATGGTTGCCGCCGACCTCTTCCGCACCGTCGTCGCCCTCGGCCTCGTCCTCGCGGCCGACTCCGTCGGCGTCGCCTACGCCGTTGCCTTCGGACTGTCGGCGGGCGCGGTCGTGTTCAACCCGGCGGCAGGCTCCGTCCTCCCGGAGGTCGTCGGCGATGACGACCTTGTCACGGCCAACGGCGCCATGTGGACCGCAGCCGTCGTGGCGCAGATCGTCTTGGCGCCACTCGCCGGGTTTGCCGTCGCCGCCTGGGGGGCCGAGGTCGCCTTCGCCGTGAACGCCGCAACCTTCGTCGCCTCTGCCTTGCTGCTCACCGGGCTCGACGCGGGCCGCATGCCCGCCGACACGGTTGTCCACGGCTGGGCGGGCGCGCTCGATGGCGTGCGCGTCGTGCGTTCGGACTCGTTGCTGTCCCGACTGGCCGTGGTCCAGGTTCTCGCCTCCATGTCGGCCGGAGCGACCAGCGGGCTCCTCGTGGTGCTCGCCGATCGATGGCTGGGGCTCGGGCCCAGTGGTTTCGGGGCCATGCTTGCGGCGATCGGGATCGGCGCCGCCCTCGGTCCGCTGCTGTTCCGGCGTTTCATCCGCGCTGCCGACAAACGATGGCTGTTCGCGCCGTTCGCCGTTCGTGGCGGTGTCGACATCACCCTCGCTGCCGTGGCGAATCCCGCCGTGGCTGGTGGCGCGCTCGTCGCCTACGGCATGTCGACGTCGACCGGCATGGTCGCCTACCAGTCGACGCTGCAGACGCTCGTCCTGCCCGACGTGCGCGGCCGGGTCTTCGCTCTCTACGACGTGCTCTGGAACGGCGCTCGTCTCGTCTCGCTGCTGGCGGGCGGCATCCTCACGGATCTTGTCGACGTGCGCGCCGTGTACGTGCTTTCCGCGCTGTTCCTCTTCGCCGCCGCGGGCATCGGCCTGACCGCGACCATCGACCGCACCGGCGCCGGGACGGGCGGGCGCAGGAGCTGATCGGACTGTTGCGGTGCGGCGAAGACCGATCGCTTGACAGAGGCGACGTTCGGGGGGAGAGTCGCCCCGCCCGGCTGTCCGGGACGGTCCCGGTTGGCCGGAGTTGGGGGAGCTATGTACCACCGCCTTGGCAAGGTCGCGACCGTTTTCGGCGTGATCCTTGCCCTCGTCGTCCTGCCTGCGCCTGCGGCCGAGGCGAGAACGGACAACCGCAGCAAACCCGTCGTGTATATCCACGGCTACAACTCGTTCGGTGACGGAACCGACTGCAACATGTGGTCCACCATGGACAACACGCTCCGGTCGTGGGGGTTGACCGGTGCGAAGGTGACGGTCCGCTACTACAAGGGTGACGTGAACTGCACGCACGCCCTGGAGAACTACGGGACCCCGGGAGTGCACTACGACCCGGGAACGGATTCCTACGACCGGTACGTCCGGCTGGAACACCTCGGCTACGAGCTGG
>JAHWLA010000105.1 GCA_019347595.1 Actinomycetota bacterium | reverse complement strand
TCGAGGGCGAGGAGGAGGTGGGCAGCCCCCACTTCGAGGCGCTGCTGCACGCCGAACGCGACCGTCTCCGCTGTGATGTCGCCGTGGTGTCCGACACCAGCATGTGGTCGCTCGACGTGCCGTCCACCACCGTGGGCATGCGGGGGCTTGTGGCGTTCGACGTGCAGGTCCGGGTGGCCGACCTCGACCTCCACTCCGGACTGTTCGGCGGCGCCGTCCTCAACCCGACGCACCTGTTGAGCCGGCTCGTCGCCGCCCTGCACGACGACGAGGGCCGCGTCACGTTGCCCGGCTTCTACGACGACGTTCGGGCCTTGACCCCTGCTGAGGAGGAGTCGCTGCGGGCGCTGCCGTTCGACGAGGAGGAGTGGAAGCGGCAGTCCGGCATCCGGGCCACCGACGGCGAGGCGGGCCGGTCCGTCCTCGAGCGCACGTGGACCCGCCCGACGTGCGACGTGGTCGGCCTGTCGAGCGGCTACGCGGGCGAGGGCATCAAGACGATCGTGCCCGCCACCGGGCGCATGAAGGTGAGCTTCCGCCTGGTGCCCGACCAGTCGCCCGACAAGGTGGCGGCTGCCTTCCGGCAGTGGCTGGACGAGCGGGTGCCCGCGGGTGTCGACCTCCAAGTGACGCCTGAGGGCGCCGGCGCGCCCGCGCTTACGCCGGTCGACCACCCGACCGTCGCCGCCCTGTGCCGCGCCATCGAGAAGGTGTGGGGCACGGCGCCGCTGTTCACCCGCACCGGGGGCAGCGGGCCGGAGGAGGCGCTGGGCCGCGTCCTCGACGCGCCGGTGATCTACCTCGGCGTCGGCCTGCCCGACGACCGCATCCACGCGCCCAACGAGCGCATGGTGATGGACCAGTTCTGGAAGGGGCTGCTCGCCGCGGGCGAGCTGTGGCACGAATTGCGAGCACGATGACGGCGCCGGCGGACACCCACGAGTGGGTCAGCTTCGAGGACCCCGAGGAGGACCGGACCTGGGTCTTCGACGTCACGTTTCTGGCCAGCTCGTGGACGTGCATCTTCGGCCGCGGCTGCCAGGGCAACCTCACCGGCCCGGCCGCCGAGTTGGAGCAGGGCTGCTGCTCGTACGGCGCCCACTTCACCGACGAGGACGACGTGGCCCGGGTGGTGGCGGCGGCGGAGACGCTCACCGCCGAGCAGTGGCAGTTCCGGGCGCAGGGCCGGCGGCGCGGCATCTGGCGCACCACGGTCGACGGCGAGCTGGTCTCCCGCCTCGTCGACGACGCCTGCATCATGCTCAACCGCCCCGGCTTCCCCGGCGGGTCGGGGTGCGCCCTGCACCGGGCCGCGCTGGAGCGGGGCGAGCGGCCGCTCGACCTCAAGCCCAACGTGTGCTGGCAGTTGCCGCTGCGCCGGGAGGACGCGGTGGCCGACGACGGCCACGTCACCTCCACCATCCGGCAGTGGGACCGGCGCCACTGGGGCGAGGGCGGCCAGGAGTTCCATTGGTGGTGCACCGAGGCGCCGGAAGCGTTCGTGGGCACGCAGCCGGTCTACCGTGAGCTGCGCGACGAGTTGATCGAGCTCACGGGGGTGAAGGTGTACGAGCAACTGGAGACGTACCTGCTGGCCAAGACGGCGGCGCCGGTGGCGTTCCTGCCGCATCCCGCCATGCGCCGCCCATGAGCGACGACGTCCTGGCCGACTACGAGGCGGAGCAGCGCTCGCTCTACGAGGTGCTGTGCGTGTTGCGCGACGACCCGTGGGTGCTGCCGACGCCCGCCGACGGATGGGACGTGCGCGACTCGGTGGCCCACCTGGCCGACACCGAGGAGGTGGCGGTCGACACCATGACGGGCGGCCCTCGGTCGGTCAACGACGAGGCCGCCCGGTACCCCACCAGCGAGGCGTTCACCGAGGCGGGCTGCGAGCGGGGCCGATCCATGGCGGGCGTCGAGGTGCGGGAGTGGTGGTGGACGGCGGCCGCCCGGTGCCGCGCCGAGCTGGCCGCCTTCGACCGGTCGGCGCGGGTGCCGTGGGGCTTGGGCATGGGATGGCGGGCGTTCGTGACGGCCCGGCTCATGGAGCACTGGGCCCACGGGCTCGACATCCGGACGGCGGTGGGGGCGCCCGCCGAGGACACCGACCGGCTGCGCCACATCGCCTGGATCTGCACCAACGCCCTGCCCTACGCGTTCGGGGTGGCGGGCGTGACGCCGCCCGACGGTCGGACGCTGCGGGTGGAGGTGACCGGACCGAGCGGCGAGGTGTGGGGTTACGGCCCCGAGGACGCCACCGATCGCGTCACCGGACCGGCGGGCCAGTGGTGCCGGCTGGCCGTCCAGCGCATCGGTCGGGCCGACGCGCCCGACCTGGTGGCCGACGGCCCCGTGGCCGAGCTCGCCCTCACCTCCGCCCGCGCCTTCCTCTAACCCCGAAGTGTGCGGACTTGGGGCCGCTGGAGCGGCCCAACTCCGCACACTTCGACGGTTTTAGAGGAGGCCGCGGGATTCGAGCTCGGCGCGGAAGCCGGGCCAGTCGGCGGTGGCGGCCAGCGCCGCCCGCTCGTCGATTACTCCCGCCTCCAGCCACTGCACCAGCGCCTGGTGCAGCGTCTGCATCCCCAGCGCCCCGCCTTCGGCCATGGCCGCCCGCACCACGGCGCCCTCGTCGGCCATCAACGCCGCCTGCACGGTGGGCGTGGCCCGCAGCACCTCCACTGCAGGAACCCGCCGCGCGCCCGTCCTGGTCGGCACCAGCCGGAGCGACACCGACCCCGCCAACATGCCCGCCACCGCCAGCCGGACGTGCTGCCGGTCGTATTCCGGGAACAGGTCGACCACGGCGGACACGGCGGCCACCACGTCGTCGGCCCGCACGCCCGCCACCACCAGCACCCCGGCCTCCGCGGCCGCCATGGCCGCGTCGGCGATCGGCCGTGAGTCGACCGACCCGACCACGATCACGTCCGGGTCCTGGCGCACCGCGGAGCGGATGCCGGCGGCCACGTCGTCGGTGTCGACGCCGACTTGGCGCTGCGAGATGGCCGCCAGGTCGTCCTTGTGCAGCACTTCCACCGGGTCCTCCACGGTCACGATGTGGCACGCCCGTCGGTGGTTCACGTGGTCGACGAAGGCGGCCAGCGTGGTCGTCACACCCGAACCGGGCGGCCCGGCAATGAGCACCAGCCCCCGCTCCACCGAGGCGAGGTCGGCGACAGCCGCGGGCAAGCACAGCTCCTCGAACGACCGCGCTGCCATCGTCACCCGCCCGATGATCAGGGCGATGGAGCCGCGCTGGAGGTAGGCAGCCACCCGGAAGCGCCCCAGCCCGCTGACCGAGTACGTGCACTCGGCCTCCTTGCGCGCCAGGAAGTCGTCCTTGGCGGCGGAGGTGAGCACGCCCGCGGCCATCCGGTCGAGCGCTTCCTTGTCGAGCGCCGGTTCGTCGGGGATGGTCTCCAGCGCCCCCTTGACACGCAGGCGCGGCGGGGAGCCGACCTTCAAATGCAGGTCGGTACCGCCCTCCCGCTCGGCCAGGAGCCGGAGGTAACCGTCGACTCGGGGATGCGCCATGGCTGTGCTCGCAACATCGTCACCCAGCGCTTTGGGCCTGAGAAGTCGTTACCCGCGAAACCCTTGCATGCCCGGCCACGAGTCGGCCGCCGTCGTCCGCCAGTCGTAGAGGCTGCCGCCGATGCTGCGCGTGTCGATGGCCGCCTGCCGGTACGCCTCCACGTCGGCCGGCGTCGTCTGGGCGCCCAGGCCCCCGATGGGGTGGACGGGCACGTCGGCGCCCAGGTTGGCCCGCAGCCGGTCGACGTTCTCCTTGGTGTAGCGGTAGGCGTCGCGGTAGCCGCTGTTGGCCTTGCGGTTCGTCCAGTACCCCATCGTCATCCACACGTCGTAGTGCGGGGCCAGCTCGCGGTACGGGAAGTTGGGCCAGTACGCCGGGTTGACGACCTCGAGCACCACGGGCGGCAGCACGATGGCGCTGATGGTGCGGCCGGGCAGCGCCTGGCGCAGGGCGGCGCTGAGCTCGACCAGTCGGCGGTTGCGGTCGTTCACATCGGAGACGTTGCGGGCCTCGATGTCGACGCCCAGGCTGTCGACGTTGCGCAGCGCGGCGATGGCGACCATGCGCTGGAGGTCGCGTTGGGGGTCGGTGAGGGTGGGCAGGTACCACGCCACCACGCGCAGGCCGCGGGCGGCCCCCCGATCGATGATGGGCTGAAGGACCTCGGGGTCGACGATGTCGGACTCACTGTCCCACTTCGACGCCTGGATATAGAGCGTCTGCACGCCCCGGTCGGCCATGGCGTCCACGTCGCCCACGCCGGTGGCGGGCCTCCCCTTGGTGTAGCGGTGGCTCCAGTCGTAGACATCGACCCAGGTGCCCAGCCCCCGATAGGGCTCCAGGCCCGCGGGCACGGCGGGCGGCTGGAGGGCGGGGACGCCCAGGCGGGTCTTCGAGGCCGCCGCTACCCGGGGCGCGGGCGCCGTGGTGGTGGGCGGCACGGTCGGCTTCGGCGCCGTGGTGGGCGGCGGCGGGGGCGCCGTCGTCGTGGTGGTGCTCGACGTGGTGGTCGTCACGCCGGCCAGGTCGAGGGCGCCGAGGCCGGTGGCGGCGACGGCGGGCGAGACCGGCACCGGTCGCCGCGCATCGGAGGCCACGGGGACCACGACCAGCACGCCGGCCGTGAACAGCACCGCGGTGGCGACGCCCAGGGCGCGGTGCGCCATCGAGGTTCGTACGCCCCCCAGCACGGCGGCGACCGGCCGTCTACTCGTCGTCAGCGGAGGCGAGGTCGTCCTCCTCGCCCGCCAGGCACCACGAGGCGTGGTCCGCGCCCGGCGCTGCATTGCACTCCGGGCACGGCTCGGACGAGGTCGGGCGCTCTCCCAAGCTCACTTGCTTGAGTGCGCGGGCCTCTTCGAAGCGGCGATGCCGACCCTTCTTCACGAGCAGCTCCCCGGGGGTTCCGAGATCCGGTGCGAAGCCCTCAGTGTAGTGGGGTCCGTCGGGTGCGCGGAGCGAGCTTGGCTAGGGTCGGGGGCATGGCCGAGGACCTCGATGTGGACGCCATGATCCAGCGCTTCCGGGACCGGGCCAAGGCGGTCCGCAGCCGCGGTGTCCCGCCCCTGGAGGGCGAGGACCGCAAGCGCTTCATCGAGCAGGCCCGGCTCGACTACATGGACTACGCCATGCTCGCCGACGCCGAGGCCAGCCTCGATGACGGCATCCTCACGCTGCGGGTGGATCTCCGGCCGAAGCCGGACGGCGGTTGAGGTAATCTCATATCATTCCAGTTCCACGGGATCGGGCTCTCGCTCTACGTGCTCACGCCCCGCCGAAGCTGGGCCTCAGTGACCAGTGCCGGTCGCCTCATCATCGATTACGTCGAGCGGGAACACCAACGACGGTGGACGACATGCACCGCGAGCTCGCTCTTCATTTCGAGCGTCACTACCAGGCCAACACAGATGGCCTGGATCGCCTCGCGGTCGCCGTGCAGGTGAACTGTCTACTCTTGGTCTGTGAGATGGCGGCGTGGCTGGTCGACCTTCAGGGGAGGATCTGACGATGGTCTTGCGATCGTTCCGCAGACGGGCAGCCAGTCCAACCGAGCAGGCGCAAGCCGGGCCCGAACCGCCCCGGAAGCCGCGTCCTCGACCCACACTCCCGGACCCCATGGTCCCTGAGACGAATCTGACGCCGTTCTTCTGGCGCAAGCGCTGACCGTTCCCTGGTGGCAGACGGCGGTCGTCTACCAGGTGTACCCCCGCTCTTTCGCCGACGGGAACGGTGACGGCGTCGGCGACCTGATCGGCCTCCGCCGCCGTCTGGACCACCTGGCCGAGCTGGGGGTCGACGCCGTGTGGCTGTCGCCCTTCTACCGCTCCCCCATGGCCGATTTCGGCTACGACGTGGCCGACCACACCGACGTCGACCCCCTGTTCGGCACCCTCGACGACTTCGACGCCCTGCTGGCCGACGCTCACGCACGCGGCATCCGCGTGCTCGTCGACCTCGTCCCCAACCACACCAGCGACCAGCACCCCTGGTTCCGCGACCCGGCCAAGCGCGACTGGTACATCCGCAGGGACGGCGCACCCGACACACCTCCGAACAACTGGCGGGCCGCCTTCGGCGACTACCCGGCGTGGACGTGGGACGAGGCGTCGGGCCAGTGGTACCTCCATCTGTTCCTGCCCCAGCAGCCCGACCTCGACTGGGCCAACCCCGAGGTCGAAGCGGCCATGCACGACGTCATGCGCTTCTGGCTCGACCGCGGGGTCGACGGCTTCCGCATCGACGTGGTGCACGGCATCGGCAAGGACCCGGCCCTACCCGACGACCCGCCCGAGGTCGGCGGCCTCCCCCACGCCACCGTCAACGACGATCCCCGCACCCACCCGTTCATCCGCCGCATGCGGGCGCTGGCCGACAGCTACGACGGCGACCGCGTGCTCGTCGGCGAGGTGTACCTGCTCGACACCCGCAAGGTGGTGGCCTACTACGGCGACGGCGACGAGCTGCATCTCGCCTTCAACTTCCCGCCCCTCTACACCGCATGGGACGCGGGCAAGTGGCGCCGCCAGATCGAGCGAGCGGAGGCCGAGCACAATGCCGTGGGCGGGTGGCCCACGTGGGTGCTCTCCAACCACGACAACGTCCGCCACTGCACGCGCTACGGCTCCGAGGCTTGCGCCCGCGCTGCTGCCGTCCTGCTGCTCACCCTGCGGGGCACGCCGTTCGTCTACCAGGGCGACGAGCTCGGCCTGGAGGATGCCGAGGTACCGGCCGACCGCGTCGTCGACCCCGGCGGGCGCGACGGGTGCCGGGCGCCCATCCCGTGGGACGGCAGCGCCGACCACGGCTGGCCCGACGGCGAGCCGTGGCTGCCGTTCCCGGCCGGCGCCGACACGCGCAACGTCGCCACGCTGCGGACCGACGAGGGGTCGATCCTCCACCTCTACCGCCGTCTGCTGGCCGTCCGTCGAGGCTCACCCGCGCTCCGGACAGGGACGTGGCGCGCCCTCGACGCCCCCGACGGCGTGCTCGCCTACGAACGACGCAGCCAGGACGGCGCCGACCGCCGCGTGGTCATCGTGAACTTCGGCGACGCCGCCGCGACCGTCCCGCTCGACGGTCGGTGGCGCATCGACGTCGAGGCTGCCGATCCCACCGCCACCGGGGCTTACGAGGGCTCGATCTCCGGCTCGAACGCCTTGCTGCTGTCGACCGGCGAGTAGGACCGCTTCTCCAGCAGCAGCCCGCCGCGGCCGTCGAAGGCCAACGCCGCGTAGCCCTTCACCAGATGCTCGACGGGCGTTCCCACCAGCTCGTGGCGCCATCCTGTCGCCAGCCGCGCCCCCTCGTCGCCCCGCAGGAAGGCGTGGAGGTCGGAGCGGGTTGCCAGCAGCGTGGCGTCGATGTCGAGGTCGCCCGACAGCTGCGCCACCCAGGCCGACACCAGCGTGACCGCCGGGCGCAGCGTGCGATCGAGGTCGTCGCTCGGCGGCAGGCGCACCTGCGACTGCGGCAGCTCGCTGCCCCGCCGCACGGCACCCAGGATCGCCTCGCCGGTCTCGCCCTTCACGTGCCGGCCCTCGAGCCCCCGCACGCCCGCCAGGTCGGCGGCGTTGCGGGGCGGGCGCTGGGCAATGGACGCCAGCGCCATGTCGGGCAGCACGAAGCGGGGCGGGATATCGAGGTCGGCCGCCCGCCGCTCCCGCCAGGCTGCCAGCTCCTGGGCGATCCCGCGCGCCTTGCCTCGGAGCTGCCTGCTCTCCTTGATGCGCCACCAGGCCGTCGTCGGGTCCTGAGGCGCTCGCGAGCGGCGCAGCAGCGCCTCGCACTCCTGCTCGGCCCAGGCCAGCCGACCCCGCGCCGCGAGCTGCTCCGCTATGAGGTCGCGCAGCTCGATGAGGTGGACGACGTCGGACGCCGCGTACGCCTGCTGTTCGTCGGTCAGCGGCCGACGGGTCCAGTCGGTGAGGCGGTCCCCCTTGGGAAGACGGGTGCCCAGCAGCCGTTCCACCAGGTTGACCAGCGACGGCGAGGACATGCCGAGAAACCCCGCGGCCAACTGCGTGTCGAACAACCGGGTCGGCACCGCCCCGCACGCCCGGTCGAGCACCTCGAGGTCCTGATCGGCCGCGTGCAGCACGGCCAAGCCCGGCCCCTGCAAGAGGCGGGCCAACGGCGCCAGGTCCACGGCCGCGGGGTCGACGAGCACCAGCCCGCCCGGCCACGCCAACTGGAGCAGGGCGAGGTGCGGGTAGTAGGTGCGCTCGCGGTGGAACTCGGTGTCGACGGCGTAGGCGTCGGCCGCCATGGCCTCGGCCACCACGGCTTCGAAACGTTCGTCGTTGTCGACCCACTCCCGCTCGATCACAACGGGGAACCGTAGCCAGGCGGCCGTCGTAGCTCGACATAGACCGCCTTGGCCGCCCCCACCAACGGGACCGCCAGCAAGGCGCCTACCACCCCGCCTGCCGAGACGCCGATAAGGGCGGCGGTCATGGTGGCGGGCGGCGACAGCTTCACCGCCTGCCCCACCAGCAGCGGCTGGAGGACGTGGTTCTCGATCTGGAGGTAGACGACGAAGAACACCGCGCACGCCAGCCCTGTGGGCAGGCCCTGCGTGAACCCGAGCAGCACGAAGGGGATACCCCCGGCGGCTCCGCCGATTTGGGGGACGAGATCCCAAAGCGCCACCCACATGGCCGCCAGCGGCGTGAGCGGCACGCCGAGGAGCAGCCCGACGACGAGCACCGTGACACCCGCGATGCCCGCCACGAACAACGACCCGGCCACGTAGCGGCCCACGACCCGATAGGCGAGGGCAGCCACCTTGTCGGCCTGGCGTCGGTGCTCGACGGGGCCGGCGCGTCCGGCGCCCGCCCGCAGCCGCGGCCCGTCGAGCAGCAGCGTGAACGCCAGCAGCAGGGTGAGGACGGCGGCCACAATCCCGTGGGCCACCCCGCGGGCGGCGCGGTCCACCGGCGTGGTGTCGCCGGCCCGCCCCACC
>JAHWLA010000104.1 GCA_019347595.1 Actinomycetota bacterium | reverse complement strand
CCCCACGACCGCCAGCAGACCGACACCTACTACGTGGTGGCCCACTTCCACTACGTGCTCTTCGGCGGCGCCCTGTTCGGCATCATGGCCGGCATCTACTTCTGGTGGCCGAAGATCTTCGGCTGGATGCTCAACGACCGCGTCGGCAAGTGGAACTTCTGGACGTGGCTGATCGGCTTCAACCTGGCCTTCGGCCCCATGCACCTCCTGGGCCTCCAAGGCATGCCCCGCCGCATCTACACCTACGGCGAGGAGCTCGGCCTGGCGTTCTGGAACACAGTGTCGACGGTGGGCGCCTTCCTCATCGCCGTGTCGGTGCTGATCTTCATGTGGAACGTGGCGAAGTCGAAGCGGGAGCGGGTGGTGGCGACCGCCGACCCGTGGGACGCCCGCACCCTGGAGTGGAGCATCCCGTCGCCGGTGCCCGAGTACAACTTCAGGGAAGTGCCCACCGTGCACTCGGTCGACGAGTGGTTCCACCGCAAGTACGGCGAGGACGAGAACGGCGTGCTGACAAAGAAGGCCGACGGTGACGAGCTGGCCGAGAAGGTCGTCGAGGGCGACCACGGGGTCCACATGCCCTCGCCGTCGTACTTCCCGCTGGTGGCGGCGTTCGGCCTGTTCGTCATGGCCTACGGCATGGTCTACGGCCGCACCTCGGGCCAGAACTACCTCGTCGCCGTCCTCGGCGGCCTCATCCTCATCGGCGGTCTCTACGCCTGGGCGCTGGAGCCCTCGACCGAGCCTCACGACGAGCACGACGATCACGGCGACCATGCCGACGACTCCGACCATTCCGACGAGCACGCCTCCGACGACGAGACGCCCGCCCTGGTGGCAGGCGGCGAGGCCGACGGCGAAGGCGAAGGGAGCTGACAGTGGCCTCGACCGCCACCCTGCACGACCCGCAGGGCGACGCCCACAGCGCCCACGGGGTCACCAACACCGGGCTCTCCAACGAGAAGCTCGCCATGTGGACGTTCCTGGGCTCGGAGTGCCTCCTGTTCGGCGCCTTGATCTCGACGTACTTCCTGTACCGGGGCAAGACGTTGAGCGGCGTGAAGCCCCAGGAGCTCTACGACATTCCCTACACCTCGGTCAGCTCGTTCGTCCTGCTGATGAGCTCGCTGACGATGGTGCTGGCGCTGGCCGCCATCCAGCGGGGCGACCAGCGGCGCCTGCGGGTGTGGCTGCTGGCCACCGCCTTCCTGGGGGCGAGCTTCATCGCCGGCCAGGTCTACGAGTTCACCTCGTTCATCCGCGAGGGCATGACGATGAAGACCAACCCGGCGTCGAGCGCGTTCTACACGCTGACCGGGTTCCACGGCGTCCACGTGACGCTCGGCATCGTGATGCTGCTCTCGCTGTGGAACCTGTCGCTGCGGGGCAAGCTGGGCCCCGAGCGGTCCGAGGTGGTGGAGATCGCCGGTCTCTACTGGCACTTCGTCGACGTGGTGTGGATCGTGATCTTCACCATCATCTACCTGATCCCCTCGTGAGGCAGCGATGAGCAAAGCGACCATCGAGCACGACAAGGGCGCCGCGGCGGCGGGCGATCACGGAGCGCATCCCACCGAGGCGTTCTACATCAAGATCGCCCTCATCCTCGCCGTCGTCACCGGCGCCGAGGTGGCGTTGTACTACATCGACCCGCCCGACGCCGCCAACATCTCGATCCTGTTGGTCATGGCGGCGGTGAAGTTCGCCATGGTGGCTGCCTACTTCATGCACCTGCGCTTCGACAGCCGCATCCTGCGCCGCCTGTTCCTGTCGGGTCTGGTGCTCGCCATCCTCGTGTACGTCGCCTACCTCATGACGTTGGGCGTCTTCATCTGATGCTCCTCGCCCACGGCGCCGCGCAGGCATCGCCTTGGGCATGGGAGGCCCACCCCGACGTGTGGGCCCTGGTGGCGCTGGTCGTCGTCGGGTACTGGCTGGCGCTGCGGGTGGTCGGCCCTACCAAGGTGGCGCCCGGGGAGCCGGTCGCCACCCGCCGACAGGTCGTCCTGTTCTCGTGCGGCGTGCTGGCCCTGTGGCTGCACAGCGAGTGGCCCATCCACGAGATCGCCGAGAAGTACCTGTTCTCGGTGCACATGATCCAGCACACCGGGTTCCAGCTCATCGCCGCGCCGCTGATCCTGCTGGGGCTGCCGCGGTGGCTGTTCCGGTGGCTGCTGGTCGACTGCGTGCCCGTGCGCCGGGTGCTCTCGGTGCTGGGCAAGCCGCTGGTGGCGGGGCTGCTGTTCAACCTCGTGATCGTGCTGTCGCACTGGCCCGCGGTGGTGGGGGCGTCGCTGGAGCACCACGGCGTGCACTTCGGCGTGCACGTGGTGCTGTTCGCCTCGGCGGCCCTGATGTGGCTGCCGGTGCTCAACCTGGGCCGGGCGCCCGAGCTCCCGCAGCTCGGCGACGCCGGGCGCATGGTGTACCTGTTCCTCCAGTCGGTGCTGCCCACCGTCCCCGCCTCGTTCCTCACCTTCTCCGACGGCGTGATCTACCGCTTCTACGCCGAGGCGCCGCGGGTGTTCGACCTCTCGGCCATCGACGACCAGCAACTGGCGGGGGCGTTGATGAAGATCTACGCCGGGTCGCTGCTGTGGGGGACGATCATCGTGATCTTCTTCCGGTGGTACGCCAAGGACCAGGCGGACACCACGCTGCGGTGGGAAGACGTCGAGCGGGAGCTGGCCCGGACGCCCGCGCCCACGGAGCCCGCTTCCTGAGGCGGCTGGTCCTGGCCGTCGTGCCGGCCGTGGCGGTGGCCGTGGCGGTCACGGCGTCGGCGTGCGGCGACGGGGGCGGCGGCGGGACGGCCCGAGCCGAGGTGGGGGAGCGGGCGCCGACGTTCTCGGGCTACGACCTCGACGGCGAGCGGGTGGAGCTGGGCGACTTCCGGGGCCGGGTGGTGGTGCTCAACTTCTGGGCGTCGTGGTGCGCGCCCTGTCGGGCGGAGTTCCCCCGGCTGCGGGCCGTGCACGGCGAGCGGGCGGCGGTGCTGGGCGTGCTCTACGACGACCGCAGCGAGGCGGCGCGGGCGTTCGTGCAGGAGCACGAGGCGACGTGGCCCACGGTGGTCGATCCGCAGGGCGAGATCGCGCAGGCCTACGGCGTCGGTCCCGGCATCCCGGTGACGTGGGTGATCGACGCCGAAGGCGTGGCCCGGGCCCGCCACCACGGCGAGCTGACCGACGCCGACCTCGCCCGCCTGCTGGAGGCAGCGTAAACCCCTCTTCCGCTCAGTTCGCAGTAGTCCGTGTCCACACCCGGATTACTGCGAAATCAGTGCACAGAATGGAGCGCAGGGGTCGACACCAGGGGGGGACCATTGCGCCGAACCGCTTCGTTCTGGTCGCCATTACAGCCGCGATCCAAACGGGTCACTCCCACTTGAAGGTGCGGGCGGCGGCCAGCGGGGCCAGCACCGCCCACGCCGCGAGGACTGCCCATGCCCGCCCCGGCACCGTGCCCGCCGCCGACAGGGCGCCGTGCATGGCATCGGACAGCGCCGCCGCGGGCAGCACCCGGGCCACCGCCCGCAACGGCGCCGGCAGCTCGGCCAGTGGCACCACCATGCCGCCCAGCAGCAGCAGGACGAGATAGAGCCCGTTGGCCGCCGCCAGCGTGACCTCGGCCTTGAGGGTGCCCGCCATCAGGAGCCCCAGCCCGGCGAAAGCCACCGTCCCCAGCAGCAGCGCCGCCGCCGCCACCAGCGGCCGCCCGTCGGGCGACCAGCCCAGCAACCGGGCCACCACCACGAGCACGACGACCTGGACGACCTCGACCACCAGCACGGCCGCCGTCTTGGCCGCCAGCAGCGCAGGCCGGCCCAGGGGCGTGGTGCCCAGCCGTTTCAGCACCAGGTACTGCCGTTCGAACCCGGTGGCGATGCCGAGGCTCACCATGGCCGTCGACATGACCGCCAACGCCAGGATGCCCGGCGCCAGGAAGTCGACCGGGTCGTCGGCGGCCACGTCCGTGGGCAGCACGTCGACCGTCGAGAAGAACACCAGCAGGATCACGGGGATGCCGAGGGCGAGCAGCAGCGTCTCGCCGTGCCGCAACCGCATGCGCACCTCCGCCCCCACCTGCGCCACCATCCGTCCCGAGTACATAGCGTCCGGATTCCGCACGCTATGTACTCGGGGCGTCATGAGGGGCCTCCGGTGAGGCGGAGGAAGACGTCCTCCAGCGTGTGCCGGCCCGCCCGCAGGTCGGCCAGCGGCAGGTCCCGTTCGGCCAGCCACGCCGTGAGATCGGCCACGAGCTGCGGCGTGGACGCCGCCTCCACCCGGTACTCCCCCGGCTGCACTTCCACGACCGGCGCACCCAACCGCGCCCCCAATGCGGCCACGTCGATCGCCGGCGGCGCCCCGAAACGCACGCCGTTGCCGCGCGCGTCGCCCGCCATCAACGACGCCGGCGTCCCCGCCGCCACCACCCGCCCGTGGTCGACGATCACGACGCGGTCGGCTACCCGTTCCGCCTCCTCCAGCTCGTGCGTCGTGAGCAGCACGCACACGCCCTCGTCGCGCAACGACCGCACCACCGAGCGGATGGCGACCCGGCCGTGGGGGTCCACGCCCGCCGTGGGCTCGTCGAGGAAGGCAACTGCCGGCCGGCCTACCAACGCCAGAGCCAACGCCAGCCGCTGCTGCTCCCCGCCCGACAGCCGCCGCCACGGCGTGCGGGCCGCCCGTCCCGTCAACCCCACCCGCGCCAGCACGTCGGCCGGGTCGAGCGGGTCGGCGTAGTAGGAGGCGAACAGGCGCACGGCGTCGACCGCGTGCATGCTCGGGTACACGCCGCCCCGTTGCAGCATCACGCCGATGCGCGGCAGTAGCGCCCGCCGGTCGGCCGCCGCCGCCGGATCGAGCCCCAGCACCCGTACCGTCCCGCCCGCCGGGCGCCGGTATCCCTCCAGCGTCTCCACCGTCGACGTCTTGCCCGCGCCGTTCGGCCCCAGCAAGGCCACGATCTCACCGGCCTCGGCGGTGAACGACACCCCGTCGACGGCGACCACGTCGCCGTAGCGCACGACGAGGGAAGCGACATCGATGGCGGGCACGACTGGACGCTACCGTTCTGCCCACCATGCTCGATGTCCGCCGCCTGCGAACCGATCTCGAAGCGACGAAGGCGGCGCTCGCTCGCAAAGGTGCCGACCCCACAGTCCTCGACATCGCGGCCGCCCTCGACGCCCGCGTCCGCGACCTGAGCGCCCGTCGCGACGACGTGCGCGCCCGCATAAAGGCGCTGTCGAAGGAGGTGGGCGCCGCCCACCGCCACGGCGAGGAGGACAAGGCCGAGGCGTTGGCCGCCGAGAGCCGGGCGCTCGGCGAGGAGGAGCGCGCGCTGTCGGGGGAGGCCGACGCCGCCGACGAACGCCTGCGCGAGATCCTGCTGACCACGCCGAACACGCCGGCCGCCGACGCCCCCGAAGGGCTGACCGCCGACGACAACGTGGTGGTGCGCACGGTCGGCTTCGACCCCGGCGGCTACGGCGAGCACCAGCGCGTCCCCCACTGGGACATCGGCAACGACCTCGGCATCCTCGACCTCGAGCGGGGAGCGAAGCTGTCCGGGTCGATGTTCGTGATGTTCCGCAAGCAGGGCGCGGGGCTGGTCCGGGCGCTGTGCCAGCTCGCCCTCGACCGCAACGCGGATGCCTTCGAGGAGATCCGCCCGCCCACCCTGGTGCGCACCGAGACGATGGTGTCGACCGGGCACCTGCCGAAGTTCGAGGAGGAGGCCTACCACCTCGAGCGCGACGACCTGTGGGCGATTCCCACCGCCGAGGTCCCGCTGACCTCGCTGGCTCGCGACGAGATCCTCGACGAGGCGGACCTTCCGCTGCGGCTCATGGCCTACACGCCCTGCTTCCGGCGGGAGGCGGGGTCCGCCGGCCGCGACACCCGGGGCCTGCTGCGGGTGCACGAGTTCGACAAGGTGGAGATTCTCGCCCTGGCGACCGAGCAACAGGCGCCGGCGCTCCACGAGGAGCTGGTCGAGCGAGCCACCGGCACGCTGGAAGCACTGGGCCTGGCCTACCGGGTGGTCGACCTCGCCGCCGGCGACCTGTCGTTCTCGGCCGCCCGCTGCTTCGACATCGAGATCTACGCACCGGGCTGCGACCTGTGGCTGGAGGCGTCGTCGGTGTCGTGGTTCGGCGAGTTCCAGGCCCGACGCGCCAACCTGCGCTACCGCCCGGCGACCGGCGGCGGCACCACCATGGCGCACACGCTCAACGGGTCGGCCCTCGCCGTCCCCCGGGTGTGGGCGGCACTGGTGGAGACGCACCGGCAGCCGGACGGGTCGGTGCGCATCCCCGAGGTGCTGCGGCCGTACATGCGAGGCGCGGAGACGATCGGACGGTCGTGACTACCGAGCTCGACGCCACGGCGGCGGCGCGGCTGCGGGACGCCGACCAGCGCTACACGACCAGCCGTCGTCAGATCGTCGGCATCCTGGCCGAGGCGGGCCGGCCCCTCACCATCGCCGAGGTGCAGGCGGCGAGCGGCGGGCTCCCCCAGAGCTCGGCCTACCGCAACCTCGCCGTCCTGGAGCAGGCGGGCGTGGTGCGGCGGGTACTGGCCACCGACGAGTTCGCCCGCTTCGAGCTGGCCGAGGACCTGACCGAGCACCACCACCACCTGGTGTGCACGCGGTGCGGCTCGGTGCTCGATTTCACCATGTCGTCGGCGCTGGAGGAGGCGTTGGAGCGGACGGCGCGCACCGTCCGAGCGCGCACCGGCTTCACCGTGCAGGCGCACCGGCTCGACCTCACCGGCGTGTGCGCCGACTGTGCCGACTGACGTCGCCCCCGCCCCCTGGACGAGCGAGGACCTAAATGGGAATCATTCTCAAAATGCGCTAGCGTGCGCGCATGGTTCGTCGCATCGTCGCCGCCATGGCGCTCCTCGTCCTCGCCGCCTGTTCGCCCGATGCCGGTGACGACGACGGCCGCGTCGACGTGGTCGCTTCGTTCTTCCCTTTGGCCGAGCTGGTACGCCACGTCGGCGGCGACGACGTCGTGCTGCACGACCTGACGCCGCCCGGCGTCGAACCCCACGACTTCGAGCCGAGCTCCCGGGAAGTCGACCGCATCGAGGACGCCGATGTCGTCGTCACGCTGGGCGACGGGTTCCAACCGGCCATCGAGCAGGCGTCGGAACGGGCCACAGGCCACGTCGCCGAGCTCATCGACGTCATCCCCGACCGTCGCCCCGGCGACCCCCACATCTGGCTCGACCCCACGATCATGGCGTCGCTCGCGGTGTCGATCGGCGAGCTGCTGGCCGAGGTCGATCCTGCCAACGCCGAGGCCTACAGGACCCGGGCTGCTGCCTACGCCGACGAGCTGCGGGCCCTCGACGCGGAGTACGAAACCCGCCTCACGAACTGCGAGCGCCGGGTGATCGTCACCACCCACGACGCCTTCGGCTATCTGGCCCGCCGCTACGGCCTCGAGCAGCAGCCCCTGACCGGCCTGTCGCCCGAGGCCGAGCCCGATCCGAAGCGACTGGCGGAGTTGGCCGACCTCGTCCGCTCCCGTGGTGTCACCACGGTCTTCACCGAGGGGACCGAGGAGTCGAAGGCGGCCGACGCCCTGGCCCGGGAAGCGGGCGTGCGCACGGCGGTCCTCTCCACGCTGGAGCTCCCCGTCGAGGGCGGCTATATCGGGGGCATGCGGGCCAACCTCGCCGTCTTGGCCGAGGCCCTCGGCTGCCGATGACGACGCCCGTCCTGGTGGCCGAGGGCGTGTCCTTCGCCTACGGGCCCGACCCCGTGCTCGACGGCGTGAGCCTGGCAGTGAACCCCGGCGAGTTCGTCGCCCTTGTCGGTCCCAACGGCTCCGGGAAGTCGACGTTGCTGCGCCTGCTGCTCGGGCTGCTCGCCCCCTCGCGCGGCGAGGTGCGCCTGTTCGACCAGGCCCCCAAGGCCCTCACCGACCGATGGCGGCTGGGCTACGTCCCGCAACGCGCGGCGCTCGCACGCGAGCTGCCCGCGTCGGTGGAGGAGGTGGTGGCCGCCGGGCGACTGGGCCGCATCGGCTGGCGTCGCCGCCTGCGGGCCGAAGACCATGCCGAGATCGAGCACGCCATGTCGGCCGTGTCCCTCCTCGACCTGCGGCACCGCCGCGTCCGCGAGCTGTCGGGCGGCCAGCAGCAGCGGGCGTTCATCGCCAAGGCGCTCGCTGCGCAACCCGAGCTGCTCGTGCTCGACGAGCCAGTGGCCGGCGTGGACGCCGAGTCGCAGCGACGCTTCCGCGACTCGCTCGTGCACCTCGTCGCCGAACACCAGGCCGCCGTCCTCCTGGTGTCGCACGAGCTGGGCGCCGTCGCCGACGACCTCGATCGGGTGGTGGTCCTGCGCCAGGGCCACGTGTACTTCGACGGCCCGCCCGCCGACCTGAGCGCCACCGGCGTCAGCCTCGGCGTCCACTCCGAGGACCTGCCGCTCTGGCTGGAAGGGCTGGGCGACCGATGATCCCGCTGCCGTATCCCTTCGAGCGGGAGTACATGCAGTTGGCGCTTGTGGCGGGCGTCGCCGTGGGGGCGTCCGCTCCGCTGATCGGCGCCTTCCTCGTCCAGAAGCGCCTGTCGTTGATGGGGGACGGCATCGGCCATCTGGCCTTCGCCGGCGTGGCCGCCGGGCTCCTGTTCGGCACGTGGCCGGTCGCCACCGCCCTTGTCGTCGCCGTAGCCGGCGCGCTGGCCATCGAGTGGCTCCGGCGCCACGGGCGTGCCTCGGGCGACGTCGCCCTCGCCTTGTTCTTCTACTCCGGCATCGCCGCGGGCGTGGTGCTGGTGGGCATGTCCGACCGCTTCGACGCCGGCCTGCTGGCCTACCTGTTCGGCTCCATCCTCACCGTCTCGCCCGCCGACGCCTGGACCGTCGTCGCCCTCGGTGTCGCCATCGTGGCCATCGTCGCCGTGATCGGCCGCGCCCTGTTCGCCGTGGTGCTCGACGAGGAAGCGGCCCGGGTCGCCGGCCTCCCCGTCGACGCCCTCA
>JAHWLA010000103.1 GCA_019347595.1 Actinomycetota bacterium | reverse complement strand
AGCCCGAGCACGCCGAGGCGTCGATCCGCCAGGCGCTGGAGGTGTTCCGCTCGCTGGGCGCCACGCGCGACGAGGCCTGGGCGCTGTGGAACCTGGCGTGGATCTCGTTCGAACAGGGGCGGCTGCCCCAGGCCGAGGAACGGCTGGAGAAGTCGGCCCGCGCCTTCACCGAGGCGCGCGACTGGGGCGGGCTCGGGTGGGCGCACGGCCTGCTCGGATTCGTGAAGTTCTTCCAGGGCAAGCGCGACGAGGCCGAGGCCATCGTGAACCGCGTGATCGACGGCATCGCCGACAGCGGCGACCGCTGGGCGCACGGCATGATGCTCGTCCTCCAATCCGCGGTCCGTTTGTGGGAGGGCCGAACGGCGGACGCCATCGAGCCCGCCCGCGACGCCGTCGACCAGTTCCAGGGCCTGTCCGACATCCGCGGGCAGGGGCTGGCCTACGCCACGTTGAGCCGTGCCCTCGTCGCCGCCGGACGGGTCCGCGAAGGCATGGCGGTGCTGGACCGGGCGGACGAGGAGCTCACCAGCAACACGCTCATGCCGGTCGCCGCCTTCGCCCGAGCCGCGGCGGCCGACCATGTCGGCGACCCCACGATGGCGCTGGCGGCGCTGGTCGACTGGAACCCCGGCGAGGCCTTCGCGGGCGACATGAACCAGTCGGAGGGGCAGGTCATGATCGGGATGGCCCAGCTTCACGCCGGCCATGCCGGGCTGGCGGTGGCGCTGGCCGAGTCGGCCATCGAGCACGCCTCGTCCGAGGGTTCGAAGGCCAACGCCCTCGCGCTGCTGACGCTGGCCTCGGCGGCCGACGGGCGACCGTCGGCGGCCATGGAGGCGGGTGAGAAGGTCTTCGCCATCTCCGGCCGGACGTACCTCGACTCCACCCTCGCCCTGCTCGGGCGAGCCTGCGCGTTGGTGCAGGCGGGCGACGAGGCGGGCGCCCGCGCCGCCTTCGACGAAGCCGAGCGGGTGGTCGACGCCACGGGCGACCGGGTACACCAGGCCACCACCCGACTGGCGCGGGCCTACGGGCTGCAGGCGCTCGACGCCCCCGACGCGGGCGAGGCGCTCGTCGCCGCCGAAGCCCGCCTCGACCACCTCGGCATCACCGCCGAGGGCTGGCGCACGGCGTTCGGGTTGGCCGTCGGCGGCCGCCGGCGCACCTCGGTGTCCGAGGCGTAGCCCTCAGTTCTGGAGCGAGAGGACGGCGTCGGCGACTGCGGCTACCTCGTCGTCCCACGACGCCGGCTCGGCCACCGGCACCAGCACGAACTTCGAGAAGCCCACGTCGACGAACGCCTCGATGTGCCGCCGCAGCGCTGCCTTGGCGGGGACGACGTCCGCCGGATCGGTGTCCGGCCGGCGCTTGCGCACCGCGTCGGCCACCACCTCGGGCAGGCCGCCGTCGCTGTAGGGGATGAGGACGCCCCAGTGCTCGGGGTCGATGGAGCGACCGTGCTCGGCGGCGGCGGCCTCCACCACGGCGCGGCCCGCGGCCGCCTCGGCGGGCGTGGTGAAACTCGGCAGCCACCCGTCGCCGAGCCGGCCGACGCGCCGCAGCTCGCTGGGGGCGCGACCGCCCAGCCACACGTCCATCGGTCCTGGCTTGGGGCGCACGTCGAGGCCGTCGACCTCACCCGCCCACATGCGGCGCACCACTGGCAGCAGCTCGTCGAAACGGGCGGCCCGTTCGCCGCGAGCCACGCCGAAGGCGCGTTGCTCGTGCTCGTCGGCGATGCCGAGTCCGAAGGCAGGCACCAGCCGGCCGCCGGAGAGGACGTCGAGGGTAGCCAGCTCCTTGGCGAGCACGGCAGGGTTGCGGCCCGGCAGGACCAGCACGCTGAAGCCGAGCTTCAACCGGTGGGTGCACGCCGCCGCGTGGGCGCAGGCCACCACGGGATCCAGCGCGTCCGAGCCGATCCGCTCGGACAGCCACAGCGAGTCGAAATCCTCGCGTTCCAGCGCGGCGACCAGCCTCGGGAACCGAGTGGCCGGGTCGCGCAGGCCTTGCGTCCCCAACCCGTAGCCGATGCGCACCTTCACAGTGCGAGGCTACCGACATGGAACGCGACACCGTGGCGGTGTACGACGAGCGCGGCGCCGAGTGGGCATCGCGCCGGCCACCCGTGCGCAGCGACGACGCCCGGGCGTTCGGCGCCTCGGTCGCCGAAGGAGAGATGCGCGTCGACGTGGGGTGCGGCGCCGGTCGCTACCTCGGCGACCTGGGCCGGCCCGTCATCGGGATGGATGCCTCGTGGACGATGCTCGCCATGGCGGGCCAAGCGGTCCCCGATGCCGCGCTGGTGCAGGCCGACCTGGAGGCGCTGCCGTTCCGCGACCGATCGCTCGCGGGCGCCTGGGCCAACATGAGCTACCTCCACCTCCCCCGGCCGCGCCTTCCGTTGGCGCTGGCCCGCCTCCACTCGGCGCTGCGGCCGGGCGCCCCCTTCGACCTCCAGGTCCACCGCGGCGACTTCGACTGGGACGAGCTTCCCGCCGACCACACCCCCGGTCGCAAGTTCGCCGGGTGGGATCTCGATCGGCTCACCGACGTGGTGGTCGGCGCCGGGTTCTCGGTCGACGAGGGCGTGGTGGGCGACGACTGGGTCCGCGTGCGGGCGAATCGGCTGCGCTCGCTCCCCGACGTGGTCGGCCCCGGCATGCGGTTGCTGGTATGCGGGCTCAACCCCAGCGAGTACGCGGCCGACCGGGGTGTCGGCTTCGCCCGACGCAGCAACCGGTTCTGGCGGGTGGCCGTCGATGCGGGCCTGGTGTCGCGGCCGTTCGACCCGCTGCACGCGCTCGTCCACCACGGCGTCGGCATGACCGATCTGGTGAAGCGGGCCACGGTGGCGTCGAAGGAACTTTCCCTCGTCGAGTACCGCGACGGCGCGGCACGCGTCGAGCGGCTGGTGGCGTGGCTGCGGCCCCGGGCCGTCTGCTTCGTCGGCTTGGAGGGATGGCGGGCGGCGGTCAACCGGTCGGCCACGGCGGGCTGGCAGCCGCAGCGGTTCGGCGGCGTGCCCGCCTACGTCATGCCGTCGACCAGCGGGCTCAACGCCGCCTCGTCGGCCGCCGCGCTGTCGGCCCACCTCCGGGCTGCGGTGGCGGGCTGAGGGTCCGCGCCGGCAAATCACACCGTTGTTACTCTCGGGTCATGGACGGCTGCACCGGTTGGCTCGTGACCCACGACGACGGCACGCTCGAATGCATCGATGCCGACTGCACGTCGGCCGATGCCGCCCGCCACGACTGGCGCATGCCGTGCACCGAGTTCGACGTGCCGTGCGATCGGTGCACCGAGCCGGTGTCGGTCCCCGACCGGCAGTGGAAAGCGGCCTAGCCGCCTCCTCGCGTTACGCGGCCGGCCCCTCCGAACGCACCTTCTCCACGTGCACGAGCGCGTCGCGCAGCTTGCCGATCCACTCGTCCTGGTTCCGGCCCACCAACCGCACGCACCACGCCAGCGCGTCGCTGCGCGACCGCGCCACCCCGGCATCCACCAACGTGTCGAGCACGATGCGGTCGGCCAGCCGGAGGCGGGTCATGACCGGCGTGCTCAGCGTGGTGAACGCGACGGTGACCTCGCCGCACCTCGCCCCCCACGACACCTTGCGCCCGAAGCGGTGCTCGAATTCCGACGCGATCCGCATGCGGCGCTCGCGCGTCTCCTCCCGGAACCGCTCGATGCGGGCCCGGCGGGCCGCCCGCTTGGCGTCGTCGCCTGCCTCCTCGCCCAACTCCGGCTCGGCGAGGCGGCCGACGACGAGGACCTCGTCACGGTCACCGGTGACCTCGGGCGCCTCGGCGAACCAGTCGTCGGGCAGGCGGCCCGCGAACCACCCCTGCACTTCCGCGTTCTCCATGATTACATCATTACATCGTTGCAGCGACACTGACAAGACGATTACGCCAGGCCCGAACGGGGAAGGTCAGGCCTCCGTGCAGCGACTGGCCGCCGCAGTCGCCCCCATCGCCGTTGTCGGTGTGGTGGCCTGCGCCCCCGCTCATCCCGAAGTGCGCCACATCGTGGCGAGCGACGACCCCGCGCCGATCGCCCTGGGCGAGTCGGTGGCTGCGCTCGACGAGCTGCGTTCGGTGGTCGCCCCGCCGCCCGCTCCCCCGCCGCCCGCGGCCCGGCCCGAACCAGCCCGGCGCCGCGCGCCGGCGCGGGTGTCGCGGGCCGTCGCCGCACCGCGGGGCGACGTCTGGAGTGCCTTGGCCCGCTGCGAGTCGGGCATGCGCAACGACACCGGCGCGCCGTACTACGGGTATTTCCAGTTCTCGGCCCCGACGTGGCGGAGCCTCGGCTACGGCGGGCTCCCGCATCACCACGACTTCGCCACGCAGCTCACCGCCGCGCAGCGGCTGGTGGCGAGGTCGGGCTGGGGTCAGTTCCCCGGCTGCGCCCGCAAGCTCGCCCTCCGCTGACGATCGCTAACGAAGTTAGCTGCGGGGGACTTGGGACCAGGGGAGCTCTTTGTCGGTGCGGACGTCGCCCGGTAGCCCCAGCACCCGCTCGCCCAGGATGTTGCGCATGATCTCCGACGTGCCGCCCTCGATGGAGTTGGCCCGCGAGCGGAGGAACGCCTTCTGCAGCGAGTCCGACGACATCGCCGTCTCCGGGCGCACCATCTCGTAGCTGCCGTACAGCATGCCCTCGGCGCCCAGCAGGTTCACCACGAACTCGTAGATGCGCTTGTTGGTCTCGGCGAACGCCAGCTTGCCCGTCGACCCCTCCGGCCCCGGCGTGCCCGCCCGCCGGTTGGCGGCGGCCCGCAGGTTGGTGAGCCGATTGGCCTCGGCCTCGATCCACAGGTGCACGAGGCGGTCTCGCATGACGGGGTCGGCCAGGTCGCGCTCCTTCCAGACCCGCAGGGCGTCGGCGATGGGGCCGGACCCTCGCGGCGCCACCGCGCCGCCGATCGACACCCGCTCGTTCATGAGCGTGGTGAGCGCCACCCGCCAGCCCTCGCCCACATCGCCCAGGCGCTCGTGGTCGGGGATGCGCACGTCGGTGAAGAACACCTCGTTGAACTCGGCCTCGCCGGTGATCTGGCGCAGCGGCTTCACCTCGACGCCCGGCGCGTGCATGTCGACCACGAAGTACGTCATGCCCTTGTGCTTGGGTTGGTCGGGATCGGTGCGGGCGACGAGCATGCCCCACCGCGAGATGTGGGCCAGCGTGGTCCACACCTTCTGGCCGTTGACCACCCACTCGTCGCCGTCGCGCACGGCCCGGGTGGCCAGCGCCGCCACGTCGGAGCCCGCGCCCGGCTCGCTGAAGAGCTGGCACCACACCTCTTCGCCCGTGAACAGCGGGCGCAGGTAGCGCTGCTTTTGCGCCTCGGTGCCGTGGGCCACGACCGTCGGCGCCCCCATGCCGTAGCCGATCGGGTTGAGACCGTACGGTGTCGGCGCCCCCGCGGCGGCGAGCGCCTCGTTGACCACTTTCTGCAGCTTGGGGCTCACGCCGAGGCCGCCGCAGCCCGCGGGGAAGTGAACCCACGCCAACCCGGTGTCGAACTGGGCGCCCAGGAAGTCACGCGCCTTCACGGCACGGGGATCGTGCTCGGCGAGCAGAGCGTCGACCCGCTCCCGGACCACCTGCTCGTCGCTGTCGGTCGCCACCGCTGCCGTCATGCGCGACACGCTACCGACCGCGTCAGGCCGCGGGCACCTCGAACCAGACGGCTTTGCCCCGGTCGGTCGACGCCACGCCCCAGCGGTTCGCCATCGCCTCCACGAGCTGCAATCCCCGACCCTCGTCGGCGTCGGGACGGGGCACACGACGCAAGGGCGGCCGACTACTGCGGTCGTGTACCTCGACGCGCACGACGTCGTCGTCCCACAGCACCACGACCTCGATGTCGGACGCCACGTGCACGATGGCGTTGGTGACGAGCTCGTCGGTGCAGAGGAGGACGGCGTCGCCGTCGTCGAGCGGGACGGTCCACGAGGTGAGAACGTCGCGGACGAACCGGCGGGCCGCTGCCGCGCTGGTGGGGTGGGAGCTGAAACGAGTCTTCGCTTCCGCGTGCGGCATGCAGCCCTCCCCTCTGCTCGGGCGCCGAGCCGACGTTAGCCGTCGCTAGGGTTCCCGGCCGATGGTCGCCGTCCGCATCGCCGCCTTCATCGTCGGGATCGCCACCGTGGTGGGCACCCTGGGCTCCGCCGTGCGCACGGTCGTGGTCCCGCGCGGCATCTCCACAGTGATCGCCCGCGCCGTGTTCGGGGCCATGCGCTACCTGTTCCGGGCCCTCAGCGGGCGGGCCGCCGACTACGAGCGCCGCGACCGGGTCATGGCGTTCTATGCGCCGTTGAGCCTCCTGGCCCTGCCTGCCGTATGGCTCACGCTCGCCGGCGCCGGCTACACGTTGCTGTACTGGGCACTCGACGACAGTTCGTTGCGCGCCGCCGTCCGGCTCAGCGGCTCCTCGCTCCTCACCCTCGGCTTCGACCGGCCGCCCGCCATGCCACAGGTGCTGTTGTCGTTCACGGAAGGAGCGATCGGCATCGGGTTGCTGGCGCTCCTCATCACCTACCTGCCCAGCATCTACGGCATGTTCGCCCGCCGGGAGGCGGCCGTGGCGCTGCTGGAGACGAGGGCGGGGCTGCCGCCGTGGGGGTCGACGATGATCATCCGCTACCAGCTCATCGGCTGGCCGGGCGGCTACACCGAAGTATGGAAGAACTGGCAGCAGTGGTTCGCCGAGGTGGAGGAGAGCCACACGTCGATGCCCGCGCTGGCGTTCTTCCGCTCAGCCGTCGCAATCGTGGATCACCTCGGCCGGTGCAGTGCTCGACGCCGCGTCGCTGGTCATATCGACCGTCGACGCCGACCGCGACCCGGAAGCGCAGTTGCTCATCCGTTCGGGGTACGTCTCGCTGCGGCGCATCGCCGACTACTTCGGCTTGCAGTTCGACGAGGACCCGCGGCCCGACGACCCCATCTCGGTGACTCGCGAGGAGTACGACGCGGCGTACGACGAGATGGCGGCCGCCGGCGTGAGGCTGCGGGCCGACCGCGACCAGGCGTGGCGCGATTTCGCGGGCTGGCGGGTCAACTACGACGCGGTACTCATCGCCTTGGCCGGCTACACGCTCGCTCCCACAGCGCCGTGGTCGGGTGACCGCGCCGTCCCCTGGCACCGCCCGCCGCTGCGCCGTCGCCGCTGATCTCCGCGAGATCTCCGCATCCCGCCGCGGACTTCCCGGCAGTCGCCTCTTTATGCCCACCCCGATGCCGCCTCGCACCATGTCGTGATCGAGGACGAAGCACCCCATCGCCGACGCGGTGGCGGCCCGCCTGCGCAGCGAGGGCTTCGTCGTCGAGGTGGCCCACGACGGGCCGTCCGGCGTCGCCCTCTGCGAGCGGGTGTGAGCACCGGCGTGTGCCGCTCCTGCTGGATGCGGCGGCACACCTCTACGAACAGGCCTTCGGCGACCATGCTGCGGCTGTTCGTGGTCACGTTCGCCGTGTGGGTGGGCGCCGTGTTCGTGCTACTGGCGTTCCGCCTGGCCGGGATGGGAGGCGACCGCCGCTGGTTCGCCCCCGCAGCCGTGTCGGTGGGACTGGTGCTCGTCTTCCTGCTCAACGCCATCGATCCCGAGGCGACCGTCGTGCGACGCAACGGGGCCGGGCCCGACTTCGACCCGGCCTACGCGTCCACACTGTCGGACGACGCCGTACGGCGTGGAACCGGTCGGAGCGACGGGCGGAGGCGCTGCGGGCGGAGCTGGGGTGCCCGCCGGTCAGCTTTGGCGAAGTTCGCTGAGCTGGCGCACGAGGTCTGACGGCGCGCCCGTCGATGCGCCGGCGGGCGGAGCGGGAGGCGCCTCGCCCTCGGCCACCGGGGTCACCTGCGCCAGCCCGGCGTCGACAACCGACTTCACGGCCTTGCAGGCGTCGAACTCCACCATGCCCAGCCGGCTTGCCACCTCGGTCACGGAGCCGCCCGCGGCGATGGCCGCGACGGTCTTCCATTGATCGGCGGTGATCGACAGCGAGCCGCTGTCGCCCGCGTCGGGGTCGAGCGCCACCAGTGACGCCATCGACGGCACGACACGCTCGATCTCCCGCCACTCGGCCAGCTTGGTGCGGGCGGCGGCCAGGACCGTCTGGACATCCTGGGGAGCGCCCAGGTTGGCGGGCATGGCGCCCGCCTCGAAGGCGAACTTCCCGTCGGTGAGGCGAAGGAGCTCGAACACGACGCTCGCCGGGTCGTGCTGGTCGGCCAGCTCGGCGCCGACGAGATGCCCGCCGTCGACCCAGATGCGACCGGCGCGGCGCCCACCCTCCACTGCCAGCACGCCGGTCTTCTTGGTACCGGCCAGCAGCAGCAGGATGTCGTCCACGTTGAACTCGGCAAGGGTGCCGAGAAGCGCCATTGCAACCTCCCGAGGAACGTCCTCGTTGCCTCTATCGGCGCGCCCACCCCCCGTCTGGAGTACATAGCGTGCGGATTCCGCACGCTATGTACTCGGGAGTGCGGGTGGTTACGCGGGCATGGCCGGGGCGGGGCGGGTGGTGAAGCCCAGTGTCCACGACTCGTCGGTCGACCCGTCGATGACCAGCCGCCAGGTGTAGCGGGACGAAGGGGCCAGCGGGAGCGGCCCCAGGTTGAACGCCAGCGGGAGGTCGATGGGGCTGCCTTCGGGCACCTCGGCCGGGCGGCCGACCTGGAAGTCGCCGCGGATCTCGATCGTCTGAAGTGTGCCGTCGGGGCCGGGGATGGTCACCTCGCGGCCGTCGGCGTCGACCAGGAACAGCTCCCAGTGGTGCGGCTGGTCGGCGTCGCTCCACGGCACCTCGAGCTTCACGGCGATGGCCGAGGGCGTGGGCTCGGGGCCGGTCAGGCTCCACCCGCCGCCGAGGATGAACAGCTTCCCGTCGGCAACCTGGGCGGCGTCGCACAGCAGCATGGTGACCTTCACGGGCGCGCACGCTACCCGCCGCACCTCGCCGGGCGTCCAGCGGGTGCCAGGATGGCCGGCCATGAGGCGCCCCGTGCTCGTCGCCCTCGTCGCCG
>JAHWLA010000102.1 GCA_019347595.1 Actinomycetota bacterium | reverse complement strand
GGCGGCTGTCCCGACCAGCGAACCGGTGGTCAGCACGGAGTTGACCACGCACGTCCCCGAGCCGCCGAAGCTCAGCGACGTCGGGGAGAGCGAGAGGCCGGCAGCCGGCGTGAAGTCGACCTTGAGGTCCAAGGTGCACGCGCCCGCGAAGACGGCGAGTCCGGCGTCGGCCCGCGACGGCATCGAGACGAGGAGCGCACACAGCGCGACCGCGACCGCCAGGCGACGGCGGAGGCGTGCTATCGACAGCGATCGAACCATGACGCACCGCCATCGTGTGAACACACGAGCCCTCCACCGGCAGCCGCGGTCCGGCTCCCCAGCATCCGCCCGTCCGGCATAACGTCGACGGCCGACAGCGCATGCCCGGCGCCACCCGTACTCACCGTGCGCCACGTGCGTCCGAGGTCGGTGGTCTCCAACAGGCGGCTGGCCGTCCCCGCCTCCGCATCGGCGGGATGCACGAGCACGAGCACCCGGGCACCGTCGAAGGCGACATCGACGACGTCCCCGCCGTCGGGGACCGCCATCGGGGCGAAGGACCGTCCGCCGTCGCGGGAGCCGAACAAACCCGATGCCCGCCAGGCGACGACTACGTTGTCCGTGAGGTAGTCGGGCGACACGGCCACTGACGCCGCGCCGATGTAGCCGGGCAACACCGTGGTGGTGTCGCAGACACCGTTCTCGCAAAGGAACACGGCGCTGGAGTTCCCGCCTCCGACGGCGGCGGTCGTCCCGCCCACGACGATGCGCGGGTCCCGGGGGTAGGCGGGGGCGAAGACGACGGTCCCCGCCAGCGCGGTCGAGGGCAGCACGAGGCCGCCCGGCTTGGCCGCGCCGATGTCGTCGCGGTACTCCCATCCGGGCGTGGCGCCGAAGAGGATGCGCGGATCGCCGCTGGAGAACGCCGGCGAGATGGCAGCGGAGCCCGCGATGGCGGCCGCCCGGAGGAACGACTGGCCCCCGTCGCCGGAGACGAGGAGACCGCTGGGACCGGCGGCGAAGATGCGGGTGTCGGCCGGATACGACGCAGGCAGCAGCAGCTCGCCGCCCTGGAAGCCGACGGCCGCAAGGCGGTGCCACGTGCGACCGCGGTCGGGCGAGCGGAAGAGCACAGGGCACACCACGTATGTGCAGCCCTGCGTCACGTTGCCGGCGGCGAAGACCGTGTTGTCGGACGAGTACGCAGGCGAAGGCGTCACGTCCGTGAGCATGACGTCGTCGGGAGAGTCGGCGCCGTCGGCGGGGAGCGGGAGCGCGACGCCCGGGACCGCACCTGCCGCGGAGCCCGCGGGCGCTGCGGTCGGTGTTGCGGGCGACCGGTCTTCTGCTCGTGCGTTCGTGACGCGCTCCCCGTCGAAGCCCGGTTCCCCGGCAGGTCCGGACCCCAGGGCCTCGGCCACCACCGACTCCTCGCGAGGCGTCGTAGAGACGCTGTCGAGCGGTACACCGACGACGGCGACGGCGAAGACCAGGGCGACGACGGCGACGAGGGCGTCGGTGGCGATCAACGCCGGCCCTGACGTCCCCACGCCCGTCCACGGGTGGCGGGCGAGGATGTGTTCAGCGCGAAGGCGCGCCCTGCGCCAGGCCCCCAAGCCCAAGACGGCCGGCGCACCGGCGGCGACGCGCGCGTAGGACTCACGCAACCGGATCCGCGCCCGCTTCAACGAACCGCGAACGGACTCGACGGTCACGCCCTCGAACTCGGCGATCTCGTCGTACGACCAGCCGTTCACCTCGCGGAGCGTGATGACGCGTTGCTCAGCGGGCTTCAGGCGCTTGAGCGCCAGCAGGGCGGCGCGGAATTCCTCGTCGCTCTCCAGCAACTCGTCGGGACCGACCGCGGCCTGCCCCTCGGTCATGGTGGCCTCGGCCTGCAGCTTGCGAGTCTCCCGGCCGATCCGTCGCCGCTGGTCGATGCAGAGGCGGCGGGCGATGGTGGCTACCCATGGCCAGAACGGGCGGGCGCCGGTGAAACTGTCGATGGAGCGCCAGGCCCGGACGAACGCCTCCTGGGCGACGGCTTCGGCATCGCCACGGCCGCACAAGAGGCGGCGACACAACGCTACGAGCTCCGGCTGGCACCGGCGATATGCCTCCTCGAAGGCATCTGCTCGGTTCTCACCGGCCCACATGCCTTCCGGCAGAGGCTCGATGTGGATCCTCAGTCCGACGCTCACCCTGGAACGGCCCCCCGTTTCGATCGCCCGATCCCAACACTGTGGGTTCTTCGCCTGTCACCCGAATCCCTGCCCAGCGTCATCAATTCGGGTGACACGACGTCACCTGGCCAGCGTACTACCTGTCGGTGCAATCTGGACCGGCGGGAGACAATGTGAACAAGACCGGGGCGGGCCATCGAGGCGTGGACTCATCATCGCGAGTGACCTCATGAGGCGTCCGGGCAGCCGATCGCTGCACGTCTCGGAGGATCTGATCCAGGTCGTGTTGGACGACGAGACGGCCGAGCGGCTGCGTCAGACAGCGAGCGAACGCGGCATGGAGGTGGAACAATTGATCGTCGACCTCCTGCACACCAGGAGCCTCGAGCTCGCGACCGGCAACTTCGAGATGGAGCGGGGCGCCGTCGATAGCGCTACGGGGCCGACCACCGCATCTTGAACGACACCCGCTCGCCGTTGATAGCCACGAGCGCCGGGCAGTCGGCAGAGCCTGTGAGGACGTCCTTGCCGAGGACTATCTTGCACGGTTCGAGGAGGTAGCCGAAGTTCGTCTCGGCGGGTGTCGGCTCGTATGTCCGGAACGCGACCTGCACCAGACTCGGACTATTGGGCGCTCCGTTCTCGGCCTTGGGCCCTGTGAGAGGAGCTTGACCCGTCCCAGCGGGGACCGTATACGGCCCTGGACCGGTGTACCGGGCCACGATGGCAATCTCGGGGACCACCATGCTGCCGTTCGGGTGCGGCAACGGCTCCGGCAGTGTCACCGACGCCACGCTCCCGGGCGCCTTATCACCAGTGGCCTCGCGGACCAGCAGTCGGACCTTCGTCGGCGCTGTGAAGCTAAACGATGTAGCGCCCTCGACGTCAACGGACACCAAGCGCTCGATCGTCTGGTCGGAGAGCTCGCCCTGTGTGCCGCCCGTGCTTCCCTCTCGGCGGCACGCCGGGCCGACGAGGATCGCCGCGACCGCACAAAGGGCGATCCCCCGTTTCAACATGATTTCACCACTTCGAATCGGTACTTCTTCGCCGCGCCCTCGCCGGAGCTGGACGCCCCCTCGTCGTTGGAGTCCGGCGACCGGTCCTGAGCGACGACGTAGATCTCTGCCGGTCCCAGCGGTGCGTCCGGCGACACCACGAAGATCCACACCCACGATCCGCTCGGCCCTGCATTGCCTGTCCCGGAAGCACCGTAGGACTTGTTGTCCGAGTATCTGGCGTACGTGACCGTGACCGCGTACGGCCGGGTGTCCACCGTGACGGTCACCTTGGTGCCCCGCTTGATGCAGCGCGGGGTGATCTCGACGTGCAATGGGAAACCCGGAGTGTTGCCGCCGAAATACTCACCGCCGTCCGCCGCCCGCGGCGTCGTCGACGGAGGCGACTGCGACGAACCGGTCGAGCCCGTCGACTCCGTCGATCCCGAGCCGTCGGTCGATGTCGACGGCTTCGAGGTGGCGTCGTTCGAGCGGGGAACGCTCGTCGGACTCCCACCCACCGCACCGGGCGGGACGGTCGAGTCGCTGGACGTTGCCGCGTGGTCGCCTGCGTCGGGCGCATGCGCGTCCCGCTCCGCGCTGCCCGAAGGGTTGTCGCTGCACGCCGCGGCGAACAGGAAGGAGGCCGCCACCGCGGCTAAAAGTCGACGCCGTCGAGCGGGCTTCATCGCGCCCGCGCCCGGCGCTTGCGTTCGGGGGCCTCCGGCTCCGCGCCACCGCCCTCGCCGAGGTAGCTCGCAACGAGGTCCGGGTTGTCCGCCATGTCTCGGGAAGCGCCCTCCAAGACAACCTGTCCCTTGGCCAACACATACGCCCGGTGCGTGTGAGCGAGCGCCATGTGGACGAACTGCTCCACCAAGAGGACCGACGTCCCCTCCTGGTTCACCCCGTCGAGGATCTCGAACAGCTGGCGGACGATCATGGGCGCAAGCCCGAGCGACAGCTCGTCGACGAGCAAGAGCTTGGGCGACGACATGAGCGCGCGCGCAACGCCAAGCATCTGCTGCTCGCCTCCGGAGAGGGTCCTTGCCACCTGGGTGCGCCGTTCGCGAAGGCGAGGAAAGTGGTCCATCACCTTGTCGAGCTGGCGCTTGTAGTCCCCCCGGTCGCGCCGCCTCGTCCAGTGCCCGTAGCGGAGGTTCTCCTCGACGGTCAACGACGGGAACAGGTCACGCCCCTCGGGCAGGTGGGCGATGCCCTTGCCGACCAGTTGGTAGGCGGGGTTGCCGTCGATGCGTTCGCCCTCGAAGGTGATGGTCCCGCCCCGCGGTGCGAGCAACCCGGAGATGGCGCGCAACGTCGTGGTCTTGCCTGCGCCGTTGGCGCCGAGCAAAGCGACCATCTCGCCCGCCTCGACGGAGAGCGAGAGTCCCCGAAGCGCCTGTACGGCGCCGTAGGAGACGTCGAGGTCCTCGACGTCGAGCAGGCTCATGCCGATGCCTCCTCGAGGACCGGCTCGGCCTCTTCGCCGAGGTAGGCAGCGATCACTCGCGGGTCTCTCTGGATGTCGGCCGGCGTGCCCTCCGCCAGCAACGCCCCGTACTCGAGCACGTACATGTAGTCGGACACCGAGGTCACCATCTGCACGTCGTGCTCGATGAGCAACAAGGTGACGCCGAGGTCGCGCACGAAGCGGAGGATCTGTGCCAGCCGTTCGGTCTCGTTGTTATCGAGGCCGGAAGCGGGCTCGTCGAGCATGATGAGCCGTGCACCGCTGACGAGCGCCCGCGCCACCTCGACCATGCGAAGGACGCCGAACGGGAGGTCGGCCACACGACGATCGAGGTACTCCTCCAACTCCAGGAGCTCCGCCACGCGCCGCACCTGGCGGCGACCATCGCGCTCGGCGGCGAGGGTGATCGGCCCGACGAAGAGGTGGGAGAGCAACCCCGACTCGTTGTGCACGTGGGTCGCCACCAAGAGGTTCTCGAAGACCGAGAGCTGCGGGAGAAGCTGGATCGCCTGGAACGTCCGGCCCACGCCGAGCCGGGCTCGTTGGTCGACGGTCCATGTGGTGACGTCGTGGCCGTAGATGAAGACGCGCCCCTCCGTCGGCTCGTTGAGGCCGGCGATGGAGTTGAAGGTCGTGGTCTTGCCCGCGCCGTTGGGCCCGATCAGCCCGACGATCTCGTGCTCGCGCACGGTGAGCGACACGTTGTTGACCGCCACCAGGCCGCCGAAACGCACGGTCACGCCTGCCGCCTCGATGAGGATCGGGCGGTCCTCCCGCGCCGCGGCGAGCGAGACGGGCGGGAGCTGGATGGTGCGCCAGGTGAGTGGCGCACCGGACGGCAGCGCGACGTCCGTCGACGGGGCAGACGGCTCCACCGTCTCGACGGGGTGGGGCGCGTTCCCGTTCTGCGACGGCCGGGCGCTCGCCACCACGGCGTCGAGGTCGAGGCGAGGTTGGGTCGGGATGGTGCGACTGGTGGGGATACGGGCCAACGCCGACGCGATCGGCGCCGGGAGCCTGCGTCGCAGCGGGGTGCGCGGCTCGGGCTCCGCGTTCAGCGACTCCGCCGGCACCTCGCCTGCTCGACGAACCGCTGATGCGACGGTACGACGGGCCCCTGTGGCAGCACCGGCGATGGCCGGGAGTACCCGTTGGCGGAGGAGGACGGACACCTTGTCGGTCCAGGGACTGATGCGACGTTGGATCGCTTCGCCGAGCGCCGCCAGGCCGCCGCGGTACAACAGGAGGACAGCGGTAAGGAGCACGGGCGGGACCACCTCGAGCCATCCGGCGAACGCCTCCACCCGGAAGAACACCTCGTTGAGCCCGGCGAACAAGATGGAGGCGGCAACCGCGCCTCCGAGGCTCGACAGCCCTCCGACGACGGCGATGGCGAGGAAGAACAGCGAGACCTCGACCTTGAACGAGTCGGCGGTGATGACCTGGTCGCGGATGAGGAGCAGGTTCCCTGCCACCCCCGCCAACGCCCCCGAGATGGCGAAGGCGGTGAGCTTCGTGCGCACCACGCTGATCCCCATCGAGGCCGCCGCCACTTCGGACCCGCGGACGGCGAAGAAGGCGCGGCCCGTCTTGGAGTCGCGCAGGTTGGCCATGAGGTAGACGGCGGCGGCCACCACTGCCCACGCGCCGTAGAAGTACGTCCGGCGCGACGTCCAGTCGAAATAGGGGAAGGCGTCGGGGTCGCCGAACGGCTTCAGCGTCACCTCGGCGTTCTTGATGAACCACCGCTGCCGGAACAGGAACTCACTTGCCATCCACGAGAAGATGAGGGTGGCGACCGCCAGGTACAGCCCGCGCACACGCACGGCGACGAAGCCGAGCGCGATGGCGACGATCGCCCCGGCGGCCGCCGCCCACAGGAGGTTGACGGGGAAGGTGACGTGGAGGCCGCGCACGACATGGCCCGTGACGTAGGCACCGACACCGACCAAGCCCGCCTGGCCGAGTGAGATCTGGCCGACCCAGCCGGTGAGCACCACCAGGGAGACGGCGACCATGGCGTAGTAGGCGGCGAGGTTGGCCGTCCCCAGTAGTGAGAAGGAGACGAACGGGAGCCACGGGAACAGCAGCACGAACGCCACGAGGAGCAGGACGAGCGGGTTCCCCACCCATCGCCACTCCCGCTGCTTGACAGCCGGCGCGGCTGCGACGCTCTCGGCGGCGGCGCTCACAGTGCGCCGCCCCGCACGTCGGTGGCCACGTACCGTTCGCCTCGGGCCGCCATCACGCCGAGGGCGAGGAGCGTGAGAAGGAGCTGGGCGCTCCCCTCGATCCGTTGCAGCGACGGGAGGGCGGGCACCAGGCCCTGGGTCCCCCCGACAATGGCGGCGCCGATCAGCGCACCGGGGAGGCTCCCCATCCCACCGATGAGAGCAGCGACGAGGGCAGGGACCGCCTGAAGCGACAGGACGACGGGGTGGAGGATCGTCACCGCTGCCAACAGGATCCCGGCCACCGCGGCGGTGGAGCCGCCGATGACCCAGGCCCCCGACGTGGCGAGCTGTGGGTTCACGCCCATCAGCGAGGCTGCTCTGGGGTTGTCGGCGGCCCCCCGCATGGCGAGGCCGACACCCGTGCGCTGAAGCAGCACATAGAGCCCGGCGGAGACGACCAGCATGACAAAGAACAGGCCGAGGTCGCCGTACCGGATTCCCGAGGAGGCAATGGTGATCTGTCCCTCGGGGAAGACACGGGTGGCGCCGTGCCCGCCGGTTCCCCATATCTTGCCCGCGCCGGCAACGAGCAGGCCGAAGGCGGCCACCGTGCCCACAGTCTGTGCGGTGGTGGACACGGTGCGCAGCGGCCTGACGAACAACCGCTCCACGCCCCATCCGAGGACGCCCCCGGCGGCCACGGCGACCGGCAGCGCGGCGAAGAGAGGAAGGCCTGCTTCGGAGACGGCGTTGAAGAGGTACGCAGACACCATCGCCATGGCGCCGTGGGCCAGGTTGAGGACCTTCGAGGCGCGGTAGATCACCACGAGTCCGAGCGAGAAGATGGCGTAGGCGCCGATCAACGGCAGCGACAGCAGGACGAAGACGAGCAGCCGGGCCACGGGTTCCCCTAGCTCGGCACGACGCCGGGAGTGGGGTCCTTCAGGAAGCCGGTGCCAACCTCGGCGAAGCCCGCGAAGGCGTTCGACGCTGTGATGATGCGGAACGGCTGTGCCGTGAGGTTGGCGAAGCGCTGGCTCGGCGCCGTCACCTTCGGCCCCCACGTCAGCGCCGAGGCCAATGACGACTGGTATGTCATCTTGTTCATGGTGTCGGCCAAGCCCTTGCGCGTGAGGTTGGGGCCCGTCTGCTGGAGCGCCTCGACGAAGACCTTCATGCCGAGGTACGCACCCTCGAGGAACTGGTTGTTGACGTCGACGCCCGGGTCAACCGATCGAACGTCGTCGACGTATGCCGCCACGTCCTTCTCGCTGGCCAGACGGCCGATCGGCGGGTTGTAGCCCGTCCACACGAGCATGCCGTCGCAGGGACGGCCGCAGTCACGGGCGAAGCGATCGTTGAACAGCGGCTGGGCGCCGCCGGTCAGGATGCGACCGAAGCCTTGGCGCTTGCCGTCCTTGTCGGTCTGGCTGGAAATGTAGGTGTTCGCGGTCTCCGGCGTGAGGAGCATGGCGACGAAGTCGCAGCCGGTGGGCCCGCAGGCGTCGTTGAACTGCTTGGCGTTCCCGGCGTAGTTCCCCTGGCCGGGCTCGATCCCGACGAACGCCTTGGGCTCCGCGCCCGTCAGTTGGGTGACGTAGGTCTTGAACGCGGAGGCCCCCTCGGCGCCGAACTTGTAGCGCGTGTCGTACACGATGCCGAACGTACGGGCGCCGTTGTCCCATGCGTGCTTGGCCATGATGCGGATGGTGCTGACCGTCGACGTCGCTACGGGCCAGACCCACGACTCCGAGTACTGCTCCTTGAGCATGCCGTCCGTCCCGATCACCGGGATGCCTGCATTCGAGATCGTCTTGTTGGTGATCGCCTGGGTGAGCCCCTCGGACGACGGCACGACAGGCAGAGCGAAGTAATCCCCCTTGGCGAAGTTAGCCAAGTAGCCGGAGCCGGTTGCGGCGTTCCAGTTGTCGTCGACGAGCCGCAGCTCGAGCAGCCGTCCACAGATGCCGCCCGCGGCGTTGACGCGGTTCACCACAGCCTGCATGCCGATATACGAGGTGCCGAGGAAGGACGCACCGGTGCCCGAGCGGACGTTCGTCGATGCCAGCTTGATGCGGTTCCCGCTGACGCCGGGGGCGGTGGAACCGCCGTTCTGCCCGGCGGCGCATGCGTACTTCCTGCCGCCGGTCGGCCCCGCGTTGCCGGGCGTGGTGGCGCCGGGGCCGCGTGTCGCGGAGCCGGGCGCCATGGGGCCACCGGTCCCCGTCCCGGCGT
>JAHWLA010000101.1 GCA_019347595.1 Actinomycetota bacterium | reverse complement strand
GGGCCGCGGGGTCGAGCAGGCGCTGGCCGTGGCCCGGCGCTACGCGGATGCGGCCGTCGATGCCCTCAGCCCGATCGAGGGGCCGATGGCCCGCTCACTCGGCGCGCTGGCCCACGGACTGCTCGACGACGTCTCCGGGGGCTAGGAAGAACCCTCGAATGAGGGCCAAGAGCTCCTCGGGCCGCTCGAAGGGCACCCCGTGGCCCACGCCGGGGAAGGTCACCAGCGGCACGCCGAGCTTGGCGGCCAGGCGCACGCCGTTCTCGTAGGGCACCAACGGGTCGGCGTCGCCGTGGGCGAGGAGCATGGGCACGCCGATGCCCACGAGCGCATCGCCCGCGTCCCACTGCTGGATGGCCTGGAGTTGGCGGATCACCCCGTCGAGCGTGATCTCGTAGGCGGCGTTGACCTCGGCCTCCGCGGCGATGACCTCGGGATGCGCCTGGGCAAAGCCGGGGCCTGCCAGGCGGGACCAGAGGTTGTAGCGGATCTCGTAGCGGGTTGTGCCCGTGGGCATGACCACCATGGGGTCGGGCGGCAGGACGGAGGTGGGCGAGCCGCCGTGGGTCGAGACGAGGACGGCGGCGACCACGCGGTCAGGCGCCCGCCGGACGATCTCCTGGCTGATCATGCCGCCCATCGAGACGCCGACCAGGCGGAAGCGCTGGTGGCCCAGCTCGTCCATCACGGCCAGCAGGTCGTGGGCCAGGTCGGTGACGGTGAAGCGCTCGGGGCTGGGGCCGGTGCGGCCGCACTCCCGGTTGTCGGGCAGGACGCACGTGTACGTGTCGGCCAGGCGCTCGGCGAAGCGCACCCAATGGCGTCCCGGTTGCGACCAGCCGGACACGAAGAGGACAGGCGGGCCTTCACCGACGGTCTCGTAATGCAGCCGCACGTTGAAAGTGTATACCCGTGAGTTTACAGTTTGGCTCATGAAGTTCGGCATCTTCTACGAGCACCAGTTGCCCCGTCCGTGGGACGAAGACGCCGAACGGCGCCTCGTCCACGAGGCGCTCGACCAGGTGGAGCTGGCCGACCGGCTCGGCTTCGACGTGGTGTGGGAGGTCGAGCACCACTTCCTCGAGGAGTATTCGCACTCCAGCGCGCCCGAGGTGTTCCTCGCTGCCGCATCGCAGCGGACCAAGGACATCCGGCTGGGGCACGGCATCGTGCAGACGCCGCCCGCGTTCAACCATCCGGCCCGGGTGGCCGAGCGCATCGCCATGCTCGACCTGGTGTCGAACGGGCGGGTGGAGTTCGGCACGGGCGAGTCGTCGTCGGAAGCCGAGTTGGGCGGGTTCCAGATCGACCCCGTGCTCAAGCGGGAGATGTGGCTGGAGGGACTCGAGGTCGCCGTCCGCTGCATGACCGAGGCGCCGTTCACCGGTGTCGACGGGAAGTTCGTGAAGATGCCGCCCCGTAACGTGGTGCCCAAGCCGGTCCAGAAGCCGCACCCGCCGTTGTGGGTGGCGTGCTCGCGGCGCGACACCATCCTGCTGGCCGCCGAAAAGGGGATCGGGGCGCTGACGTTCGCCTTCATCGACCCCGAGGAGGCGCGGTCGTGGGTGGACGACTATCACCGCACGCTGGCGGAGAAGGGTGTGCCCGTGGGCAAGGCGGTCAACGCCAACATCGCCTGCGTCACGCCGCTGATGTGCGCCGCCGACGAGGACGACGCCATCGCCCGGGGGCTGGAGGGCGCCAACTTCTTCGGCTACTCACTGGGGCACTACTACATCTTCGGCGACCACCAGCCCGGCGTGACCGACGTGTGGCGGGAGTACCAGGAGCGGCGGGAGGAGATGGGGTTCTCGCCCGAGGTGGCGGCCGCAATCGAGCAGGAGCGCCTGGGGGCCAAGATCGCGGGCGGCGACACGTCGGGCCTGCGGGGCGCAGTGGGGACCCCCGAGCAGATCCGCGAGTTCCTGCGCCGCTACGAGGAGGCCGGCGTCGACCAGGTGATCTTCATCTCGCAGGCGGGCAACAACCGGCACGAGCACATCATGGAGTCGCTGGAGCTGTTCGGGCGGGAGGTGCTGCCCGAGTTCCGGGAGCGGGAGGAGGCGGGGGCGGCGGCCAAGGCCCGGCGGCTGGAGCCGGTCGTCGAGGCGGCGATGGCGCGACGGGTGGACGACGCGCCGGCGCTGCCGCGGGACGACTACTCGTTCCCGGCCATGCCCCGGGCGTGGGCCGACCGAACGCAGAGCCCGGAGCTGGCCGAGATGCTGGAGCAGTTCGCCCGCGACCGCGCCGCAGGCAAACGCGACACCGGCCTCGGCATCCTCGGCTGAGCGACGCCAACCTCGAACTTGCGTACGAATCGCGCTGTTTCGCAGCGCGATTCGTACGCACGTTCGCCGGGGTCAGACGACAGTGAGCGGGGTGTGACGGGTCAAGACGTCGAAGTCGGCGTCAGCGTGCAGCAGGGGGGTCCGGTGCCGGATGGCCACGGCGGCGATGAGGCAGTCGACCAGCTTGCGGACGGTCTCGCCGTTGGCCCGGCACGCTCGGTACAGCAACGCAGCGCTCTCGTAGTCGGCGGAGTCGCAGGGCAGCAGCGTGGCTCGGTTCAGCAACCCGCGGAGATTCCGGAGGTGGCCGTCGTGGCGTGCCCCGGCCAACACCTCCATGACCACGGGGTCGGTCACGGCGATGCGCCCGCCCAGCCGGCGGTCGACCTCCTCGCACACAGGCGACCCGGTGTCGCGCAAGAACTCGATCCAGGCCGACGTGTCGACGAGGATCACGCCGAGGCGACGCGGCCGCCCCGCAGCTCATCGAGGTCGCCGTCCCAGCCGCTGCCACGGAGTTGCCGTGCGTCCTGCACGCTCAGCCGGAAGGCGAGCTCACGCAGGGCGTAGTTCACCGCTTCACGCTTGGTCCGGAGCCCGAAGCGACGCATGACGGCACGACAGGCGTCCTCGTCGATGTCGATATTGGTGCGAGCCATACACCAACGATACACCCGACGCCACTCCCCGCAGTTGGGATGCCACGTGGTCGCCAGGGCGACCACTTTGCCCGCCGGAACGAACGGCTGGTGCGGGCTCCGGCCGTTCCGGTTTGCGAAGTGGTCGTGTCAGCGACCACTTCGCATCCCAAGTCGTCAGGGACGGTCTTGTTCCGGCCGAAGCGTCGGGAAGAGGAGCACGTCGCGGATGTGGTGGACGTCGGCCAGCAGCATGACCAGCCGGTCGATCCCCACCCCGAGCCCGCCGGTCGGCGGCATGCCGTACTCCAGCGCCCGGAGGAAGTCGTCGTCGACGACCATGGCCTCCTCGTCGCCCGCCGCCTTGGCCGCGGCTTGAGCCTCGAACGCCGCCCGCTGGATGTCCGGGTCGTTCAGCTCGCTGAACGCGTTGGCCAGCTCCCGCCCGGCCACGATCACCTCGAAGCGCTCGACGTAGCCCGGCTTCGACCGGTGCGGCCGGGCCAGCGGCGACACTTCCTGCGGGTAGTCCATGACGATCGTCGGCGCCCACAGCGCCGCCTCGGTCGTCTTCTCGTAGATCTCCAGTACGAGCTTGCCCGGCCCCCACGCGTCCTCGACCGGGATGTCAAACGACGACGCGACCTTCCGCAGCTCGTCCACCGGCATGTCGAGGTCGACCCGCACGCCCGCGTGCTCCTCGATCAGCTCCACCAGCGTGGCCCGCCGCCACGGCGGCGACAGATCGAGCTCGCGCCCGTCGTAGGTGAGCGACGTCGTGCCCAGCAGCTCGGTCGCCAGGTGCACGACCATGCCCTCGGTCAACGCCATCATGTCGCCGTAGTCGGCGTACGCCTCGTAGCTCTCGAGCATGGTGAACTCGGGGTTGTGCCGCGGCGACAGCCCCTCGTTGCGGAACACCCGCCCGATCTCGAAGACCTTCTCGAACCCGCCCACCACCAACCGCTTCAGGTAGAGCTCGGTGGCGATGCGCAGGTACAGGTCCATGGCGAGCGCGTTGTGGTGGGTGACGAACGGCTTGGCATGGGCGCCGCCCGCGATGGGGTGGAAGATCGGCGTCTCCACCTCGACGAACCCACGATCCTCCAGCCACCGCCGCATCGACGACACCAGGCGGCTGCGCAACCGGAACACCCGGCGCGACCCCTCGTTGGCCCAAAGGTCGACGTAGCGCTGGCGGTAGCGGGTGTCGACGTCGGTGATCCCGTGCCACTTGTCGCCGAAGCCACGTCGGGCCTCGGCCAGCAGCACCCAGCTCTTCACCTTGACCGACAGCTCGCCCCGCTTGGTCTTGACGACCTCGCCGGTGGCGCCCACCCAGTCGCCCAGCGACAGCTTGGCGAAGCCGTCGAAGTCGTGGGTCGCCGCCGACAGGGCGAAGAGCTGCACCGAGCCGCTGGAGTCGCGCAGGTCGCCGAAGGCCAGCTTGCCCTGCGTGCGCAGCAGCATGACCCGGCCCGCTACCGAGACCTCGACACCGGTCTCCGCACCGGGTTCGAGCGCGTCGAACTCCTCGTGCAGGGAGGCGGCGTCGCGGCTCCGCTCGAAGCGGTAGGGGATCACTGGTTGCGCTCGAAGATGATGCGAAGGCCGTGGAGCGTGATCCACGGCTCGTGGTGCTGGATCGTTGTGGAGAGCGGCGTGATCAGTCCACTCAACCCGCCCGTCGCCACCACCGTGCAGGTCCCCAACTCGCCCTCGATGCGCTTCACCACGGCGTCCACCGAGCCGCTGAACCCGTAGACCGCGCCCGATTGGATCGACTCGACGGTGCTCTTGCCGATGACGTTGCGGGGCTCGACCAGCTCGACCTGGCGCAGCGCTGCCGCTCGGCCGAAAAGAGCGTCCATGGAGATGCCGATGCCCGGGAGGATGGCCCCGCCGAGGTACTCACCCTTGGCGGAGATGCAGTCGAACGTGGTGGCCGTCCCGAAGTCGACGCACACGGTAGGACCGCCGTAGAGCTCGAAGGCCCCCACCGCGTTGGCGATGCGGTCGGCGCCCACTTCCTTGGGGTTGTCGTAGAGGATCGGCATGCCCGTGCGCACGCCGGGTTCGAGGACGATGGCGGGCGCGTGGTTGAACCACCTGGTGGCCATCTGCCGCAACGTCGCGGTCAGCGTGGGCACCGTCGACGAAATGGCGAGGCCGGTGACCTGGGCCTCGAAGTCGTAGCCCTCCAAGTCGAGGAGTTGGGACACGACCATGGCGTGCTCGTCCGACGTGCGCTCGGCCATCGTCGAGAGCCGCCAGTGCGAGACGAGGTCGGTCCCGCTGAACAAGCCGAGCACCGTCTCCGTGTTGCCCGTGTCGATGGTGAGGAGCACGCTCAGTCCTGGAGGTCGAGGCCGATGTCGAGCACCGGCGCGGAGTGGGTGATGGCGCCCACCGAGACGAAGTCGGCCCCGGTGGCGCCGTAGGCGCCGACCGTCGCCAGGTTGACCCCGCCGGACACCTCGACGGGGATGCGACCCGCGGTGATGCGCACGCACTCGGCCACCTGCTCGGGCGTCATGTTGTCGAGCAACACCATGCCCGCGCCCGCCGCGAGCGCCTCGTGGAGCTGGTCGACGGAGTCGCACTCGACCTGCACCACGCGGCCCGGCCAACGCTCGCCGGCCCGCTTCACCGCTTCGGTGATGGTGAGCCCGCCCAAGTGGTTGTCCTTCACCAGGATGCCGTCGCTCAGGTTGGCCCGGTGGTTGACGCCACCGCCCGCCCGCACGGCTGCCTTCTCCAGGGCGCGTAGCCCCGGCGTGGTCTTGCGGGTGTCGCGGATGCGGGCGGGCGCGGCCAAGTCGGCGTAGCGGCGGGTGACGGTGGCGATGCCCGACAGGTGGCCGAGCAGGTTCAGGGCGGTGCGTTCGGCTGTGAGGATCGAGCGCAACGGCCCGGTGACCACGCCGATGACGGTCCCCTGCTGGAGGGCGTCGCCGTCGTCGGCCGACCAGGCGAGGACGACTGTGGCGTCGATCTGGGTGAAGGCCTCGACGGCGCACAGCCGGCCTGCGAGCACGCCGTCTTCACGAGCGACGAAGGCGGCTCGCGCATGTACGTCGGGGTCGACGAGGGACGCAGTGAGGTCGCCGAGGGGGAGGACGTCTTCGGCCAGGGCGCGCGCGACCACGTCGCGAACGGCGCTCATCGGCGGGTGCAGATCGCTCATGCGCAAGGTTCCCCGCGTTCTGGCCGGCAGATCACGCCTCTGAGGTCGTGATCTGCCGGCCAGAACGAGGTGGTGGGGTGCAGGTCGGTGCTCATTGCACGACCAATCTCAGCAGGAAGTCGTCGGACGTGTCGGGGAAGTCCGTCCGGGTGTGGGCGCCCCGCGACTCCTGCCGGACTTCCGCGGCGACGAGCAGCGCAGCCGCCACCGTCGCCAGGTTGTGCACCTCGGGGTCGGCGCACGACGCGGCGACGTTCTCGACCACCTGCATGGTGGCGTCGAGGCTCTCGGCGCTGCGCAGCACGCCCGCCCCCGCCGTCATGGCCCGCTGCAAGCGGTCGCGCGCGTCGACGGCGTCCGCATTGCCGTCGCACGGCGGGAGCGTCGGTCGTTCGATGCGACGGCCGCCGTCGCCGTGCACCGCCCGCATGGCGCCGGTCGGCGTCGGCCTGTCGACGCCGCGCAGGATGGCCTCCACCACACGAGGGGCGAAGACCATCCCTTCCAGCAGCGAGTTGGACGCCAGGCGGTTGGCGCCGTGCACCCCGGTGCACGCCACCTCGCCGCACGCCCACAGGCCGGGCAGCGCCGACGCGCCGTCCAGGTCGGTGACGATGCCGCCCGAGACGTAGTGGGCGGCCGGGGCGATCGGCAGCCAGTCGCGCGACGGGTCGAGGCCGATTTCCCGCACGCTGGCCGCGATCGTCGGGAACCGCTCGTCGAAGCGTTCCAGGCCGGTGGCATCGAGCCACAGGTGGTCGACGTCCTGGTCGAGCATGCGCGCCGTCATGGCCCGGCTGACGACGTCGCGGGGCTGGAGCTCGTCGACGAAGCGCTCGCCCTTGGCGTCGCGCAGCAGGGCGCCGTGGCCCCGCAGCGCCTCGGAGAGCAGCGGCCGCGGCATGGCCGGGTGGTGCAGCGCCGTGGGGTGGAACTGCATGAACTCGACGTCGGCCACGGGCACGCCCGCCCGCAGTGCCATGGCCACGCCGTCACCGGTGGCCTGCGTCGGGTTGGTGGTGACGGCGAAGACCTGCCCTGCTCCGCCCGTGGCGACCAGCGTGTGCGTGGCCCGCAGCGTGCGCCGGTTGCCGTCGGAATGGCAGGCGGTGACGCCGCGGCAGCGGCCGTCCTCCACGACGAGGTCGAGGGCGAACCAGCCTTCGAGCACCACGCTGACGTTGGCGCGCACCGCTTCGACCAGTGCCCGCTCGATCTCGGCGCCGGTGGCGGCCCCGCCCGCGTGGACGATGCGAGGCATGGAGTGGCCGCCCTCGCGGGCTTTGAGCAGTCGGCCCTCGTGGTCGCGGTCGAACACGGCGCCGAGGGCGATGAGCTCGTTGACGCGGGTGGGGCCTTCCTGCACGAGGACGCGCACGGCGTCGGCATCGCACAGGCCTGCGCCCGCGGCGAGGGTATCGGCCAGGTGGAGGTCTGTGGAGTCCTCGTCGCCACCGAGGACTGCGGCCACGCCGCCCTGCGCCCACCGGGTGGCGGACTGCTCCAGGTCGGCCTTGGTCAGGACGCCGACGCGCAGGCCCGGTTCGGCGGACGCCGCCCGCACCGCGGCCGACAGCCCCGCCACCCCGCTGCCCAGCACCAGCAGATCGAGCTGAATCGCTGCGTTCTGGTCCCCCGATCGCGCGTCATAGCGCGCGATCGGGGGACCAGAACCGGCGGGCGGGGGGTCAGTCGGCAAGCTGTTCCAGGATCGGCGTGGGCCGGTTGTGCTCGTCCACGTGCACGACGAGCGGCGCGTAGCCCTCCAGCTCCTTCTCGTCGTAGTCGGCATAGCTGATCACGATGATCTTGTCGCCGGGGTGGACGAGCCGGGCGGCGGCGCCGTTGAGGCACATGTCGCCGGGGCCGCCTGCGATGGCGTACGTCTCGAAGCGGGCGCCGTTGTCGATGTCGACCACGCACACCTGCTCGTGCTCGAGGATGTCGGCCAGCTCCATCAGTCTGGTGTCGATGGTGATCGACCCCACGTAGTTCAGGTTGGCGTCGGTGACGGTGGCGCGGTGGATCTTCGACTTCATCATCCGGCGGTGCATCAACTCACTCCCATGTTGTCGATGAGACGGGTACGCCCGACACGGGCGGCGATGAGCAGGCGGTCGCCCACCTGCTCGGCGTAGTCGAGCTCGACGAGCGGCTCGGTGGCGACGGTGGCTTCCATGGCGGCGACGCCGCCGGTGCGGCCCGCGAGCAGAGCGCGATGGAGGACGGCGGCGGCCTGGCGCTCCTCGGGGCTCAGGTAGACATTGCGGCTGCTCATGGCCAGGCCGTCGGGTTCGCGCACGATGGGGCAGCCGACGACCTCGACGGGGAACGACAGGTCGTGAGTCATCTGCCGGACGACGCCGAGTTGCTGCCAGTCCTTCTCGCCGAAGTAGGCGCGGCACGGGCCCGCGATAGCGAAGAGCTTGGCCACGACGGTGGCCACGCCGTCGAAGTGGGTGGGGCGGGACGCCCCTTCGAGGCCGTGGCCCACCTTGTCGACGTGGACCGTGGTGAGGACCTCGCCCGGGTACATCTCGTCGACGGTGGGCGCGAAGACGATCGACACACCGGCCTGGCGGGCGACCGCGATGTCGCGGTCGAGGTCGCGGGGGTAGGTCGACAGGTCCTCGGTCGGTGCGAACTGGAGCGGGTTGACGAAGACGGTGGCGGCGACCACGTCGCACTCGGCCGCCGCTCGTCGCATGAGCGAAGCGTGGCCTGCGTGGAGGTACCCCATGGTGGGGACGAGGCCCACAGTGCGGCCCGCGTGGCGTTCGGCGTCGAGCGCCTTGCGGAACGCTTCCACGGTGTCGACGACGGTGACCCCCCCGCCGTTCTCGTTGCGGAAGTGCGCGCCATCGTGCGCACTTCCGCAACGAGAACGGGCGAGGCGGGCGGCTTGGTCGGCCATCGCCTCGTAGGCGGGGCGCTC
>JAHWLA010000100.1 GCA_019347595.1 Actinomycetota bacterium | reverse complement strand
CGTGGAGCACGCCCAGCTCGATTGGTGCGGCTTCTTCTCGTACTCCCGCGAGGACGGCACGTACGCAGCCGACCTCGACGGCGCCGTGCCCGACGACGTGGTGGCCGAGCGCCTCCGGGAGCTGACCGAGCTGCAGGACGCCATCACGGCCCGCCGCCGCGATGCGCTCGTCGGCCAGACTGTCGAGGTGCTCGTCGACGCGCCCGGCATCGGTCGGACCCATCGGGAAGCGCCCGAGATCGACGGGGTCGTCGCCATCCCGGACGTGCTCCCGGTCGGAGAGCTGGCCAAGGTCGTCGTCACCGCGGCCACAGGTCCCGACCTCGAAGCCGAGAGCGCGTAGGCGGCCGAGCCATGGCCACGCGCTCGGGCAGTTTCGGACCATCGGCCCTCGCGACCCCGGCCAACGCCGTCACCATCGGCCGCCTGGTCGTCACGCCCCTGCTGCTGGCGGCGATCCTGGCCGACGGCGCCACCTGGCTGAACCTCGGCTTCTGGATCGTGCTGGCGAGCACCGACGGCGTCGACGGCTACCTCGCTCGCCGGCAGGGCACCACCCGCTCGGGCGCCTTCCTCGATCCGCTGGCCGACAAGTTCCTCGTGCTCGGCGCCATGGCGACCCTTGTGGCCAAGGACGTCTTCTGGTGGTTGCCCGTCGGGCTCATCGCCGCCCGCGAGATCGGCATCAGCCTCTACCGCACGTGGGTGGGGCGCCGCGGGATCTCCGTGCCCGCCCGGTGGTGGGCCAAGGTGAAGACGGTCGTGCAGTCCGTGGCGGTGGGCTTCGGCCTGCTCCCGCTGACCAGGGACAACCCGGTGCCCGGCAACGTGTGCCTCTGGGCAGGCGTCGCTCTGGCGCTGGTCACCGGTGCGCAGTACCTCCTCGACGGGGCGAAGGCCAAGCGGGCGGTCGACGGTGCGCTGTGAGGTCGTGGCGATCGGGACCGAACTGCTGCTCGGCCAGATCCTCGACACCAACTCGGCGTGGATCGGCGAGCACCTTGCCGCCGCGGGCATCGATGCGCACTTCCAGACCAAGGTCGGCGACAACCAGGCCCGCATGGTGCAGGCGCTGCGCATCGCGCTGTCCCGCTCCGAAGCGGTGATCGTCTGCGGCGGCCTCGGCCCCACCCAGGACGACATCACGCGCGAGGCCATCGCCGAGGTGATGAACGTCCCTCTCGAACGCGACCAAGCGGTCGTCGCCCGCATCCGATCGATGTTCGAGGCGCGTGGGCGAACCATGTCGGAGAACAACAAGCGCCAAGCCGACGTCCCCCGCGGCGCGGTCGTCATTCCGCAGACGCGCGGCACGGCCCCCGGTCTCATCTGCCCGGTGGGCAAGAAGGTCGTCTACGCCGTGCCCGGCGTGCCCTACGAGATGCAGGACATGCTCGAACGGGCGGTGCTGCCCGACCTCACGGCGCGCGCCGGCACCCGCTCGACGATCGTCTCGCGCGTGCTGCGCACATGGGGCCTGGCCGAGTCGGCGTTGGCGGAGCTCGTCGGCCCCCGCCTCGACGCCCTCGATGCCGCGGGGAGCAACCCGACCATCGCCTTCCTGGCCAGCGGGATCGAGGGGATCAAGGTACGGGTCACGGCCAAGGCCGAGGACCGGGATGCCGCCCTCGGGCTGTTGGAGGCCGAGGAGGCCGAGCTACGGGCCATCCTCGGCAGCTACGTGTTCGGAGTGGACGACGACACCATGGAGACGGCCGTCGGCGTGCTGCTGGAGGAGCAGTGCCTCACGCTGGGGCTGGCCGAGTCGATGACCGGCGGGCTGGTGGCCTCCCGCCTGGTCAACGTGGCGGGCTCCAGCGCCTGGTTCCGGGGCTCGGTGGTCTCGTACGCGTCCGAGGTGAAGTTCGACGTGCTCGGCGTGCCCGAGGGCCCGGTGGTGTGCGAGGAAGCGGCCGCCGCCATGGCGGAAGGCGCCCGCAAGGTACTCGGGGCCGACGTGGGGCTGTCGGTCACCGGCGTGGCGGGGCCGGCCGAGCAGGACGGCCAACCGGTGGGGACGGCGTACTTCGGCATCGCCTTGGACGACGACACCCAGGTGGTGCACGCCCGGCTGTTCGGGGATCGCGAGCGCATCCGCCAGTACGCCGCCATCTCGCTGCTCGACGCCTTGCGCCGCCGCCTGCTTGCTCGCGCCTGACGGCGGGCCGCCCGCGAACGCCCGCTCGGCCGCAACTTGCGTACGCAGGTTGCGGGGTCGGCCTCGTCCCACCAGCGCGCGCAGCTCGGGAAGCACCTCGGCGACCTCCTCCTGGCGGCCCGCGGTAACTTCGGCTTGCTTCCACCGATTTACCGAGGTCGTCGCCCGAGACAGAACCTTTTTCGGGAAATACACTGGACGGTGAACCGGCGAATAGGCCCGTATCGATTTCCCGTCGCCCCTCGCATCGCAGCCTTCCGGAGACCGGGGCCGAAGGGAGGGGTCGTGAGCGCCAACGGTTCGAGAGGTACCGGGACTGGGAAGGCCGCGGCCGTGGCCGTCGAAGAACGCCGAGCGGCCTTGGTGGCGTCGAGGCTGACGCCGTGGCTCATCGAGCTGTTCCACGATGCCGACGCCGTGTCCGTGCCGCCCGCGTTGCGACTCGACGCCGACAAGCGCGAGAGCGTGGCGCTGCGCACGCTGCACTCGCTCACAGAGGACGAGAAGCTGGCTGCGCTCCTCCACGGCTCGACCCGCAATGGCGAGGAGATCGAGGCGCGCCTGTGCGAGCTGATGCGCGAGCGGCGTGACGAGGTCCGCAGCGCCGACCTGTTGTGGGCGACGTTGGCCGGCGAGTGGCCGGTGGAGTCGGGCGGCGAGGCCGCCTCGACGGCCGCCCGCAAGCGGGCGCTCAGGCCCGGCGGTCGCTTCAAGGAGCGGCTCCAGCGCTCGTGGGCGGCGGTCTCGCTCAGCGCCGTGATCGGCGCCGTGCTCATCGCCGCCGAGCGCTACGCGGCGACGTGGGCGTGGCCCGGCTCGCTCACCCTTATCGAGCTGTTTGCCGTCGCCATCCTGTCGTTCTTCCCCGGGTGGCTCTTCGTCCGCTTCATCGGCTTCCGGGCGGGCGCGGTGTGGGACGAGTACGTCCTCAACCTCCACCGCCTCGGCGTCGACGAGCCGCAGCACCTGCCGCGGCCGCCGATCAACTCCGTCTACTACGGCGGCTGGGTGGCCGCAGGCGGGCCGTTGCTGGGGAGGCAGCCGACGATCTACCAGCAGAAGTTCGACGCCTACTACGGACGCAGCGTGTCGCGCTCGGGTGGCGGCATGGTGAAGGTCGAGGCGCTGTTCCCGCTGTTCCTCTTCACCGCCGTGGTGGCGACCGGGTGGACGGCGGTGCTGGGGCAGGCCGACGTGCTCACGGGCGGGCCGCGCCCGGACGCCTACAGCACCCTCGACGTCATGGCGTTCGCCTTCCTCGGCGCCTACGCCTTCACCGTGCAGATGCTCGTGCGCAGGTACTTCCAGGCCGACCTCAAGGCCAGTGCGTACGCGGCCTCCTTCGTGCGCATCACCGTCGCCGTGGGCATCGTCGCCGTCGCCCACCGTGCGGGCCTGCTGCTCTGGGACGGGACGGTGCAGGCGGCGGTGGCGTTCGTCATCGGCAGCTTCCCGTTGGTGGGCGTGCAACTGCTCCACCGGGCGGTGACCAGAGTGGCCCGGGTCGCCGTGCCCGTCCTCGACTTCCCCCACCCCTTGAGCGACCTGGAGGGGCTGTCGATCTGGTACGAGGCCCGCCTGCTGGAAGAGGGCATCGAGGACATGCAGAACCTGCTCACGGCGAACCTGCCCGAGGTCATTCTCCACACCCGCGTGCCGGTCGGCCGCCTGGTGGACTGGATCGACCAGGCGCACCTCTACCTGCGCCTGCCGCCGCTGTCGAAGGCCGACCGCAAGGACCGGCTGACGTCGAAGCACCTGCGCTGCGTGCTCCACCGCGTGGGCGTGCGCGACGCCTCCGGCTTCCTCGACGCCTTCCCGCTCGACGATCACGGCGCGTTGCGCCCCGTCGGCGCCACATCGGTGGACGCGGTGCAGTCGGCCGGCATGAGCGCGGCCCAGGTCGCCACCATCTCCCGCATCGTCGATGCCGACCCCGGCATGGAGACCGTCTGGCGCTGGCGCTGCTGGAAGAGTTGCCTGCCCGAAAACGGCTCCGGTTTCCGCAACGGGCGGGCCCACCACCACCGGCACGAACCGAAAACCGAGGCGAAGAAGCCGGTGGCCGCCGGCTGAGGGTCAGCGCTCGACGACGGTCACGCCGAACATCGTCACCCCGGGTTCGGTGACCCACACTGTCGGCCCCGTGGCGAGCGTGTGCCGCATCACCAGGCCCTGTTCCTCCATGGCCAGCGTTTCGGGGAACGGCACGTCGAGCACCCACACCGCCCGGCCGCCCTCGGGCACCGGGACTGTCGAGTCGTTCACGTAGAACAACGTGCGGTCTGTCTGGTAGTAGCGACGCACGCCGGGTTCGACGTAGTGCATGAGCACGTCCGGCATGGTGTAGCCGGCATGGCGGAACCGGTGGCCGCCGTCCATGGCGACGTAGACGAGGACATCCCGGTCGGGGTCGAACTCCTCCCGCAGCGCGAGGTAGGAGCGGGTCTCGCGGTCGGTCTGGTCCATGAGCGGCTTGGTGAGCCGGTAGGGCGCCCCGTGCCGTTCCTGGGTGAACCACAGCGACGGCTCGTTGAGCACCGCGCCCGGGATGATCCCCGCGGCCGACGTAAACCGCTGGACGTTCACCGCACAGGCCACGACGAGCAGCGCCGAGACGACGACGAGCGGCGCGCCCCGCAGTCGCGACGCGGGCCACAGCAGCAGGAGCACCAGCGCAGGGAGGTACGACAGCACATAGCCCGCCTTGCCGAAGTGGACGAGCAGCACGAAGGCCACGGGCACGAGGACCGACAGCCACAGGAGCAGCGACAGCGGCGGGCACCCGACGCGCCACCACGGCCTCGGCGTATCGACCCCGGCCGCCGGCGCCGCACGCCGCCGGCCGTCCCAGGCGAACAGCGCCACGCCGAAGGCGGCGACCGGCAGCAGGACGAGGAGGGTGGCCAACGTGTACCCGGTCGCCTGGCCCAGGTTGTTGACGATGCCCGTGCGGGGCGCGCCGTAGAGAATCGACGTGCGCTCCAGCGCGGGGGCGAGGTACTCGTCGCTGAACTCGCGGTAGCGGCTCCACCCGCCCGGCTGCTCGACCAGCATGGGGACCATCCACGCCGCCAGCCCGCCCGCGCCCGCGACCACGACGGCGAGCGCCTGGCGCAGCGAGCGGACCAACGCGACCACCGCGCACGCGACCAGCGGCCCGAGCACCAGCAGCGTCGTCTGCCGCAACCCCGCGCCGAGCCCCAGCACGCCCGCCGCCCCCCAGCCGTGCCACGAACCGGGCCGGGCCTGCGAGGCGAGCAGCACCAGCCCCACGGCGATCAGCGCGTCGAAGGTGTACGTGTTCACGGTCGCCCCGTAGAACAGCAGGTACGGCGACGTGAACAGGGCAGCCGCGGCAGCGCCGCCCAGCCATGGTCCGCCGAAGCGACGGCCGACGACGTAGGTCAACGCCACCGTGGCACCGGCGGCGGCCGCGGCGATCACGCTGAGGCTGGTTGCCGCGCTCCACGGGGTGAGCCACCGCACCACCCGCCCGAGGAAGACGTAGAGCCAGTAGCCGGGCGGGTGCGGTGAACCGTGGGTGATGTCGAAGCGGTCGACGCCGAAGGTGAGCTGGATGGAGTCCCACTCGGTCGGGTAGTCGGGCATGAACGCCGTGCACGTCGCGAACGTGACCACGGCGAGCAGCCAGGGCGCGACCCGATCGACGCGGTCGAGCCGCTCGCTCATCGCGACGGGCGCAGCCGGGCCAGGCGGTCGCGCAGCCCCCACAGCGTCACGAACGTCATGGCCTCGGCGATGATGCGCGAGTTCATCTTCGACGTGCCGCGCTCGCGGTCGACGAAGACGATCGGCGTCTCCACGATCTTCCCGCCCGCCCGCGCCACCCGGTACACCAGCTCGATGAGGAAGCCGTAGCCGCTGGCCCGCAACGACGCGGCGTGGACCCGTCGCAGGATGTCGGCCGAGAAGGCGCGGTAGCCGGTGGTGGCGTCGCTCACGGGCAGCCGCAGTGCGGCCGTGGCGTAGCGGTTGCCCCAGCGCGACAGCGCCCGCCGGTGCGCCGGCCAGTGGGGGATGGCGCCGCCGTCGATGTAGCGCGACCCGATGGCCATGTCGGCGCCGTCCTCCACCAACCCGAACAACGTCGGCAGCACCGCAGGGTCGTGGGAAAGGTCGGCGTCCATGCCGACGAAGAAGTCGTAACCCCGCTCGAGTCCCCAGGCGAAGCCGTCGGCGTAGGCGGGGCCGAGGCCGCGCTTGCCGGTGCGGCGCAGCACGGTGGCGCCCAGCCGCTCGGCGGCGTCGGCCGTGCCGTCGGGGCTGGCGTCGTCGACGACGAGGATGTCGGCATCGGGGCACGCCTCCCGGATGCGGGGCACGACGACGGGGATGTTCTCGGCTTCCTGGTAGGTCGGCAGGACCACCAGACGGCGCGGGCTCAACGCGGCTTCCGGCACACGTAGGCGAGCAGGTAGCAGTCCTGCGGCTCGCCGTACACGCCGTTGTTGCGCGCCACCTCGGCCTCGTCGAATCCGCCCTCGGACGCCGGGTGCCCGAGGTAGTTGAGCCCTTTGGCCTCCGTGATCTCGAAGCCCGCCTTCTCCAACTTCGCCGAGAACTCCTCGTGGGTGTACTCGACCTTGTGGTCGTCGTTGATGAAGTCGGGCGACTGGAGTCGGCACACGGTGTCGTTGGGCGTGTCGACGGCGAACCAGCCCCCGGGCGCCAGCACGCGGAACGTCTCGCGGAGGGTCTCGTCGCACTGTTCGGGGGTGACGTGCTCGATCGTCTGGCCGCTGTAGACGAGGTCGAACGACTCGTCCTCGTAACGGGACAGGTCGGTCATCGAGTGATAGGCGTACTCCACCGGCCCGAGGTGCGTATGGACCACCTCGGCCTCGTCGCTCAGGCGGTAGATCTCGTGGCGCTCCTCGATGGGGAGGTCGACGAGGGTCAGGCGCTCGAACGGATACGGGTAGCCGAGGTGGACGAAGGCGCCGTCGCGGTTCGACTGGTGGGTGCCGCCGAGGTCGAGGATGCGCCGGGCCCGGGGGAGGCTGCGGACGAAGTCGCAGCGGCTGAGGTGCAGCGAGTTCAGTAGGTCGGTGACGCGGGCGTTGAAGTAGGCCTCCTCCGAGCCCCGCATGATCTCCAGCATGCGCGACCGGCTCATCCCGGCGGCCAGGTGGCGCTCGTAGTGGTCGATGCCCTCGGGCTCGGGGTCGCGGAGCAGAACCGTCTCGTAGGCGAGGCGGATGGCCAGGCGGGCCGGAAGCTCCTCGAACGACACCACCGGCTCGCGACTGACCACCTGGTGCAGGAGGCGGCTGCGGCGGGCCGCCACGCTCGCCAGCCAGCGGCTCCGCTCACGGAGGCGCTGTGCGGCGCCGGGCGACGGGGCGAGCGTCCGGGGGGCGAGTCGGTCGGTGATGCTCGGCACCGGGGCATTCTGGTCGACCGTGCGCCTGTTCGTCGCCATCGTGCCGCCCCCCGAGGCCGTCGCCCTCGTGGCCGCCCTGCCCCGTGCCGACGTGCCGCGCGTGCGGTGGACGACCGAGGAGCAGTGGCACGTCACGCTGCGCTTCCTGGGCGAGTGCCCGGCCGACGAGGTGGTGGCCGCCCTGCGGACGGTGGCGTGGCCGCCCGCGCCCGAGGCGGTGCTGCGGGGCGACGTGCGCAGCTTCGGTCGCGACCTGCTCTACGTGCCGGTGGACGGCGTCGACGCATTGGCGGCGGCGGTCGCGGCGTCCACCCGAGGGGTGGGGGCACCGGCGCCGGGGCGGCCGTTCACCGGTCACCTCACGCTGGCCCGGGCGCGGCGGGGCGGCGACGTGCGGCCGCTGGCGCGGGCGGCCGTGGCCGGGGAGACGGCGGAGGTGCGGTGGCGGGCCGACGAGGTCGTGCTCATGGCGAGCGAGCTGCGCCCGTCGGGGTCGCGGTACTCCCTGGTGGAGCGGTTTTCCGTCGAGGGTGCTTGAAGGGAACAGACGTTCGGAATTACACTGCTGGAAGTCGGCAGGGCTTGATTGTCACACCCTCTTCGTAGGGTTGACCTCGTACCAGCACTCGAACGAAGAGGGGACCTGCGGTGGAAAAGATCAAGGCACTCGAGATGGCGCTCGGCACCATCGAGAAGCAGCACGGCAAGGGCTCGATCATGCGCATGGGCGAGACCACGCACATGGGCATCGAGGCCATCTCCACGGGAGCGATGTCGCTCGACTTGGCGCTGGGCGTGGGCGGCCTGCCTCGGGGCCGCGTGGTCGAGGTCTACGGGCCGGAGTCGTCGGGCAAGTCCACCTTGGCCATGCACGTGGTGGCCGAGGCCCAGCGCAACGGCGGCATCTGCGCCTACATCGACGCCGAGCACGCCATGGACCCGGTCTACGCCAAGGCGATCGGGGTCGACATCGACGACCTGCTCATCTCGCAGCCCGACACCGGCGAGCAGGCCCTGGAGATCGCCGATGTGCTCATCCGATCGGGCGCGCTCGACGTGGTGGTCATCGACTCGGTGGCGGCGCTGACGCCCCGGGCCGAGATCGAGGGCGAGATGGGCGACAGCCACGTCGGGCTGCAGGCCCGCCTCATGTCGCAGGCGCTGCGCAAGCTCACCGGCACGCTCAACAAGACCGACACCATCTGCCTGTTCATCAACCAGCTCAGGGAGAAGATCGGCGTGATGTTCGGCAGCCCCGAGACCACCCCCGGCGGCCGGGCGCTGAAGTTCTATTCGTCGGTACGCCTCGACATCCGACGCATCGAGTCCATCAAGGACGGCGTCGAGGTGGTGGGCAACCGCACCCGGGTCAAGGTGGTGAAGAACAAGGTCGCCTCGCCGTTCCGCCAAGCGGAGTTCGACATCATGTACGGCAAGGGGCTCCGCCGGGAGGGCTCCCTGCTCGCCGTCGGCGTCGATCTGGGCCTCGTGAAGAAGTCGGGCGCCTGGTACACCTACGACGGCG